>QKDL01000078.1 GCA_003252105.1 Arcobacter sp. | reverse complement strand
TGATGTATTGAAATAGCTCCATCAAGTTTCAATCCCTCTTTTTGTCTTACTCGAACCAAAACATATGATGTATTGAAATATTGCTTTATTTAATGCAGTTTGATAATCTGAATACTCGAACCAAAACATATGATGTATTGAAATCTCTTTATTAAAATTAGGACAAGTTTTTTCACTAATCTCGAACCAAAACATATGATGTATTGAAATGAGGAAATAGGCGAGGAAGAGATTGAAAAAAAGTCTCGAACCAAAACATATGATGTATTGAAATCATGATTGGATGTATAAGTATGGGAACTCGAACCAAAACATATGATGTATTGAAATGCTTTAAAAAGTCTTGTAATCTCTTTTAGTGAATCTCGAACCAAAACATATGATGTATTGAAATGCTTTAAAAAGTCTTGTAATCTCTTTTAGTGAATCTCGAACCAAAACATATGATGTATTGAAATTATGTCACAACTAATTTAAATGTATCCCAAGTTAACTCGAACCAAAACATATGATGTATTGAAATCATGAAAAAAGTGAAAATATCAAAAAAGTTCCAACTCGAACCAAAACATATGATGTATTGAAATAGGATAGCCTCATGACTAATCAAGAGCAATTTAATCCTCGAACCAAAACATATGATGTATTGAAATCTAGATTTTTATCGTTTTAAAACTTTATCAAGAAATCTCGAACCAAAACATATGATGTATTGAAATAATCCCCTTGGAGCTGCTATTGCAAACTTCATCCCGCTCGAACCAAAACATATGATGTATTGAAATCAGTAGCTGCAGAATGAACTACTGTTTGACCTGTCTCGAACCAAAACATATGATGTATTGAAATCCACTTACAACCATAGCTTTAGTGATAGTATCTGTTCTCGAACCAAAACATATGATGTATTGAAATGTTTTTAAAAGTTTTATAATGTCTGGTACTGAGTCTCGAACCAAAACATATGATGTATTGAAATGTTAAAATATCGAATGATTATATTCTTTCAAAACCTCGAACCAAAACATATGATGTATTGAAATCATCAAGATTATGCTTATAGACTTGATGAGACTTTTCTCGAACCAAAACATATGATGTATTGAAATTCTGGAATATTCGTACTAAAAGATGTACTAAGGCTCGAACCAAAACATATGATGTATTGAAATAACTATTTTGGAATAAAAAGCAAATATGATATAACTCGAACCAAAACATATGATGTATTGAAATGAGAACAAAATAAGCTTTTAAATAGAAGATTAAACACCTCGAACCAAAACATATGATGTATTGAAATCTATATCTATTTTCTATAGGCTGACCATCATTTACTCGAACCAAAACATATGATGTATTGAAATATAAAAGAGACAACAACTATTAGTTTATTAAGCCCACTCGAACCAAAACATATGATGTATTGAAATTAGAGAGAAACTAAGGAAAAAAAGAAAACTAAAACTCGAACCAAAACATATGATGTATTGAAATAGGATAGCGTCATGACTAATCAAGAACAATTTAACTCGAACCAAAACATATGATGTATTGAAATTTTTGAGGAAGCAATTCAAATAAGTCATTAAATGACTCGAACCAAAACATATGATGTATTGAAATCTATAAGCTACATGGATATTCCCATTATTTTTTTCACTCGAACCAAAACATATGATGTATTGAAATAAACTTATCCACATATTTTTCAAGTGTATCACGTGCCTCGAACCAAAACATATGATGTATTGAAATATAGTAGATAAAGTAAATATAATTGCTAATGCGTAACTCGAACCAAAACATATGATGTATTGAAATTGATAAGTAAGCCACCATACTAGAACATCGTCTTTCTCGAACCAAAACATATGATGTATTGAAATTATTTTAATGAAAAGTTTATTACGGAAGTAAGACCTCGAACCAAAACATATGATGTATTGAAATGTTAATGAAGAAGAAGTTAAGCAAGAGGAACATTCTCGAACCAAAACATATGATGTATTGAAATTCCGCCACCACCCATTGATGTTAGTGTTCCTATTACTCGAACCAAAACATATGATGTATTGAAATTACTTCCATCTTGCGATGAAAAACTAAAAGTTTCAGCTCGAACCAAAACATATGATGTATTGAAATAAAAGAAAACTAATCACACAAAGGCAACATCAAACACTCGAACCAAAACATATGATGTATTGAAATCGCTTAGTACATCTTTTAGTACCAATATTCCAGAAACTCGAACCAAAACATATGATGTATTGAAATATATAAAAAATAATCACAATAAGAAAAAAAACAACTCGAACCAAAACATATGATGTATTGAAATGTTAAACATTATAAATATGATGATCTACCACAGAGACTCGAACCAAAACATATGATGTATTGAAATGTCAACTATAAAAAGAAAATAAGTATTAGACAAAAGCTCGAACCAAAACATATGATGTATTGAAATTTCATCATAGCAAGTGCATATCCTTGCCAATTTCCCTCGAACCAAAACATATGATGTATTGAAATCAAATATCTGATATTTCATCATCTATAACTAAGTATCTCGAACCAAAACATATGATGTATTGAAATAATGATGATACAAAACAATTAAAATTTATAGATTCTCGAACCAAAACATATGATGTATTGAAATATTGTTTTAGATAATACAACTTATAGAGTTATGGCTCGAACCAAAACATATGATGTATTGAAATTGTAAATAGAACATAAAGAGACAATAGTGATAATCCTCGAACCAAAACATATGATGTATTGAAATAATTATGGCTAAATTACAAGTAATCGAAACTTATACTCGAACCAAAACATATGATGTATTGAAATAATTGTAAAGTCATTAATGCACCCTCGATTGCTTCCTCGAACCAAAACATATGATGTATTGAAATTAATTTTAATTGTATGCTCATAAGCTTCTATCGTTCTCGAACCAAAACATATGATGTATTGAAATTATAACTATTTTTTCATACCTCCAACACTAAAAACCTCGAACCAAAACATATGATGTATTGAAATGATGGAAATGGTGTATGGAAGTTTACTTTAAATGATCCCTCGAACCAAAACATATGATGTATTGAAATATCCTCAAAGATAACTGAGATTTTATTTACCATGTCCTCGAACCAAAACATATGATGTATTGAAATGCAGTTGCTACAACATCAGCTGCTGTTGCTGGTTTACTCGAACCAAAACATATGATGTATTGAAATAAGTTTATGAGTTTGGTTTAAAAGTTGGAATGACTTTCTCGAACCAAAACATATGATGTATTGAAATCCTGCTTCCATATTTGGTAACATAAAAGTTGTTGAACTCGAACCAAAACATATGATGTATTGAAATAAACTACAATTACAGGCTTTAACAGTTGAAATAATGCTCGAACCAAAACATATGATGTATTGAAATGGGATAGGAACATCTTTTAAAGATACCTCTTTAAAACTCGAACCAAAACATATGATGTATTGAAATTTGGTGGGGGGCACTAAGTCAACAAGCTGCAACTCTCGAACCAAAACATATGATGTATTGAAATGATGGAAATGGTGTATGGAAGTTTACTTTAAATGATCCCTCGAACCAAAACATATGATGTATTGAAATACGAATGCCCCATCAAGACTAGTGCTTGCGTATGCTCGAACCAAAACATATGATGTATTGAAATAAATCTTATTTTTCTAAGTTCATCTAATAATTTATTCTCGAACCAAAACATATGATGTATTGAAATAAGTTTATGAGTTTGGTTTAAAAGTTGGAATGACTTTCTCGAACCAAAACATATGATGTATTGAAATCTTATCACTTTAGATGTAGAACTGAGATAGTTCCAGCTCGAACCAAAACATATGATGTATTGAAATTGTGATAGAGAATGTGAAGATGTAGGATACACTACTCGAACCAAAACATATGATGTATTGAAATAAAATACTAAACAAAGCTCTTGGAGTAAACTCAGCTCGAACCAAAACATATGATGTATTGAAATTATTAATGGAGAGTTTACATTAACAAATGAAGACCTTCTCGAACCAAAACATATGATGTATTGAAATGACATTTGACGAATTGCAAAAGTATCTTTAGAAACTCGAACCAAAACATATGATGTATTGAAATTTAGTAGAATCCTTAAGACCAGCTATAAGTTTAGCATCTCGAACCAAAACATATGATGTATTGAAATAAAATTATCTCTAAAAACTAAAATGACTGATGGGGCTCGAACCAAAACATATGATGTATTGAAATTTGTTACTCCTTTATTTATTCTGTCGCACTACATCTCGAACCAAAACATATGATGTATTGAAATACATCTTTTTGAGGAGTAGAACCATCTTGACCTTTCTCGAACCAAAACATATGATGTATTGAAATGCATATTACTAGGACATGATAGTAATGAAACAATAGCTCGAACCAAAACATATGATGTATTGAAATTTTATTACATTTGCTGGAGCAGTTAAAACAAGAGGTACTCGAACCAAAACATATGATGTATTGAAATCACTTTAGCACTATTTATGAATGAAGTTGAAATAGAACTCGAACCAAAACATATGATGTATTGAAATGTAAATATAAGGTCATATTTACCAACCTCAATTTCTCGAACCAAAACATATGATGTATTGAAATAGAAGTATCTCTTTTAGTTGAGTAAATACACTTGTCTCGAACCAAAACATATGATGTATTGAAATCCTTTTCCAAATGATAATCAATTTGACCAATCTCCTTGAAGCCAAATATAAAACATATTAAAACTTTTTGTTAAATAAATTAAACTTTTCAAATCCTAAACTCAAACCACTAAAGCGCATGATTTTTGCTAACTCTTTCCATGTTTTTTTTTCATAGCAGGGGTTGGGGCATTTTCTACATCTTGGTTTTATTTCGTGGGGGCATTCTTGTAGTTTTTGGATAGAGTAGTTTATCTTTTCTAAACACTCTTCACATAGGTTTAAATCTAATGATATAGTTGTATTTTTATATGTATAAGTATTTGAAGTTTTTATTTGACTGATATGTTTTTTAGAACAATAATGCTCAAAAAATCTTTTTAAGGTAGTTGTCTCTTCATTAAATTTTTCTATTTCCATAACAAGAGTTTATTATAATCTATTTATAAAATCCTTGATATATATCAAAGATTATCTGTGATTATTATTGAACCTCTATTTAGTTTTATTAAGCCTTGGTGTTCTAGTTTTTTTAGGTTTCTACTCACTGTTTCTCTTGTTACTCCTATTATAGAAGCTATTTTATCATGAGTTATTTTTATCTTATCTAAGCCTTGTACATAAAGCCAGTTTAAAAGTTGTTGCTCTATATTTGAAAACTTGATACTTGCAAGTAGTGAGATTAGGGCTGTGATTCTTTTATTTACACTAGTCATTTTAAAATCTCTAAAAGATTCAGAGTTATTTATAAGATAATTTATAGTCTCTTTTGGAACCAACCAGCCTTCTATTGCTGTTTGGGTTACAGCATTTGCTATGGTTCTTTGCCCTGAGATTGTACTAAAAAGATTCACCACACATTGACTACCTTTTTTTAACTCATATAAAGTCATCTCTTCACAACATAGTTCATTTGGTTGGATATAGATTCGTACAGAACCACTTTTTAAAAAAAGTACATCTTCACAGATATCTCCTTTATAGTAAAGAATATAATCTGATGGTAAGATAATTTTTTTTGCACTATTTTGAAGTTTTTCTATCTCTTCTTTTGATAAATCTTTGAAGCAATGATATTCTAAAAGTTCCATCTCTTTCCTTTGTGAATAGTAAAAGTTCACTTAGATCAATGATAAATTCTAAATCTAAGGAGTCAATAAAGCAATATTTACATCTATAACAGATAATTTAATATATCTGATGTAATTGTTACTAAAAGGATTTTATACCCTTCTGAAGTATATGCTTTCATATACCATAATTATTTTTGTTCAATTATTTTGAAATTATAGATTAAGTCTTTTTTTTCTTCTGTGATGTGTATCACATAAAATTTTTTTTGTAAAGAATACAATTACAAAAAAGGAGGAGATATGAAATATTTAATTTTAACTATTATGTTAGTAGCTTGTTTAATTGCAAATGATAAGTTGCGTCAGAGCGCTTTATATTATGGTTTGAAACCTGTACCAAAAGATTTAAACTCTTTGCAAGAAGAGTTGGATTTGGATAAGGATGAACTTTCCTTTTCAAAGGTTTCTTTGGGTAAAAAGTTGTTTTATGATAAAGACTTATCTTTGGGTAAAGATATTAGCTGTGCTAGTTGCCATAACTTTAAAAAAGGTGGAGCAGATGGTTTATCAACTGCCATTGGACATAAAAACCAAGAGAATCCATTTCATCTAAATACCCCAACTGTTTTAAATACAGCTTTTTCAAAACAATACTTTTGGAATGGACGAAGTGAAACCTTACAAGACCAAGCAAAAGGTCCTTTACAAGCAAAATTTGAGATGGCAATCACTCCAAAGTTAGCTGAACAAAGAATAAAAGAAAACAAAGTATATGAAAAGATGTTTTTAGATGCCTTTGGAACAAAAGAGATAAGTTTTGACAAAATAGCAAGTGCCATATCAAGTTATGAAAAAACATTATTGACTAGAGGACGATTTGATAAGTTTTTAGAAGGAGATTTAACTGCTTTAAATAAAAAAGAGAAAGAGGGCTTAAATCTTTTTATAACAAAAAGTTGTGTGGGCTGTCACACAGGGATTGCTCTTGGTGGACAAAACCTAAGACGGTTTCCTTTGGTTCATCACAAAATTTGGAGCATGAAAACTATAGAGGAAGTAAATCAATTAAAGAAAAAATATGATGCTTTTTTGGTAAATTTAAATGAGAGTAAAAAATACTATAAAATGCAGTTCAACGACAATAAATCTTTGATTGCTTTTTTAGAAAAGAGTTTTGGAATAGAGGATTTAAAACTTCTAAGGGAAGGATTTTTTCATCTATATCCTGAAGAGATAGCATATAAAGAGATAGTTTCAAAAGCTTGTATCTCATGCCATGATAAAAAGAATAACGAAGTTGATAAAGAGAAACTAGCAAAGATAGTTTTTCCTTTTGAAAACCAAGGTGGGTTTTTAGGAAAAGAAAATCCTCAAAGATATTTTAGGGTGCCATTACTTAGAAATGTGGTAAAAACCAAACCTTATTTTCACAATGGAGGGATAAAAAAACTTGAAGAGGCTATAAAAATTATGGTACAACATCAACATAGAACTAAAATAACTGATGATGAAGTTGAAAAGATTGTTGCATTTTTAAAAGCTGTTGATGGGGAATTTATGGAGTATATAAGGGATTAAAGATATCCATCTTTTGAGATGGGTATTCTTTTTTAATTAACTTCATTTAATATATAATACTCAAGATTTTTTTGGATGTGATTCCCTAACCATTGTAATACATCTATTTTTAAATAATTTTTTATATCTGTAATATCACCATTTTTTTCAAATACTGTTAGAATAGATTTAATATTTTCTAAACAAAGAGTATTCTCATTTTTATAGATAATATTGTTAGAGGAATTTAACCCTATTTTATCCTCTCTATTTTTTATATGTTCCTCTATATATTTGAATAAATAATTACTCTCAGAGATAATTAGCTCTTTATTTTTTTTATTTGGATTATTCTCATAGTTTAAAACCAATTGATATAAATTGTTGATAATATCTATATCTTTTGAATAAATACTATTCATAAATTCTTTTGTAATAAATGGTAAACTTTCTTTCCTAATCAACATTTTTAATTACCTTTATAGATTTTATATATATTTTTACAAAATTTAATAAAAAAAACATTGATAAAAATCAATATTTATGATTTAGGGATTAATTTTATATTAGTTATCTCGCTACTAGCACCAAGTCTCATTGGAGGTCCCCAAAAACCTGTACCTTTATTTACATAGATTTGGGTATCTTCATTGTGTTGGTGTAAACCTTTGATATAGGGTTGTTGAAGTTTTACCAAAAGATTAAAAGGGGCTATTTGCCCTCCATGGGTGTGTCCACTTAAGACCAAGTCAACTTTTTGATTAAGTTCATTTATAAATCTTGGCTGGTGAGCTAAAAGAACTATAGGGCTGTTTGAGGTTTCTTCTAAAGCTTTTTTAATATCTGGTTTAAATGCATTAATTCTATTGCCTATTACATCATAAATACCTGCTAAGTAAAACCCTTCTGCTTTTTCTCCAATATATACATTTTCATTTTCTAAAGTTTTAATATTTAGTTTATTTACATATTTTATTATAGATTCTACACCATGAAAGTATTCATGGTTTCCAACTATAAAATATGTTCCATAAGTAGATTTTAGATTTTTCAATTCATCTAAAGCATCTTTTGCATATTTTATACTTGTATCAACTAAATCTCCTGTTATAACAACAATATCAGGGTTTAAACCATTTACCCTTTGCACTAAATTTTTTATAAATTCTTGGTCTATAAGGCCACCTATATGTATATCACTTAGTTGTACTATAGAGTAAGGCTTTTTTAAATCTTTTATAAAGACATCAACTTTTTCAAGCTCTATATGTTTTGCATTGTACATCGCTTTTGCATTTAATGAAGTTGCAGCTAATATTGAACCAATATCAAAAGTTTTTTTGAAAAACTCTCTTCTTTGGGAGTTTATAGTAGTTTTATCCAAAATTCTTGAGGCAATTTCATAAATAATAGTTGCAATAAATAAAAGAAAAATAATACCAATAGGGATTGATAATAAAAAATATGCCCAGTTGGGTATAGTAGGATTATATCTTGCATACATATATCCTATAACACCAAGCAAATTTATAGCCAAAAAGATATTTATATATAGTTTTACTGTATCGTTAAAGTGAAGTTTTCTAACAAACCTTCGTGAAATAAGTAGTGTAAATAGTGTCATTACACCTAAAAATATAAGTACAAAAAATTTCATATGCAATTATATTAAATAAATTTTAACTAAAAATTAATAGAATCTTTTAATGCATTTATTAAATTATCTATATCTTCTGTAGTTTGAGAATAATGAACTGAAAGTCTTAACCATCCAGGTTTTCCATCTAGTTCATCTTTATTTTTCATATTAAGTAAATCATGTCCATAAGGACCTGCACATGAGCATCCAGCTCTTGTTTGATAGCCTCCATTTTTAGAAAGCTTTTCACAAATCTTATATGGACTAATATTTTGTATATTAAAAGATACTATCCCTATATTTTTTGAAAATTTATTTCCATAAATTATAATATTATCAATTTTTTCAAGTTCACTTACTAAATGATTGTATAATTCCTCTTTTCTTTCTAATATAAAATCAAACCCCAATTCATTTCTTAGATTATAAGCTAAGGCTGCACGAATTAGTTGTAATATTCCAGGAGTTCCTGCTGTTTCCCTTGCTGTAATATTTTTTTCGTATTCTTGGGTATTATTATTTACATATGTAACTGTTCCTCCACCAGCAAAAGTAGGGCTTAGTTCCAAATCAACCAAATCTTTTTTGATAACTAATAATCCACAACTTCCAGGACCTCCTAAAAGTTTATGTGGAGATAAAAATAGGGCATCATAATAGTTACAGTCTATATTCATATATGGAGAACTAGCAGCTGCATCAAAACACACCTTTGCACCATATTTTCTAAGAAGATTTGATATCTCTTTGTAGCAAGTGATTATTCCTGTTACATTTGAGGCTATACAAAAGCAACCTATGATTTCTCTATGACGATTTTCTTGAAGTACCTCTTTTAGTTGTCTTAAATCTATAAGACCTTCATCAGTTAATTTTATTCTTTGAACCTCACAAATAGCCTCCCTATAACTTACCTCATTTGAGTGGTGTTCATAAGGACCTACTATTACCAAAGGAAGTTTTTTCTTAGCTACACTTATTCCAAATCTTTTTATAGTAGCAGGTGGGATATATATACCAATTAGTTCTTGAAATTTTTTAATTGCAGCAGTTGAACCACATCCTGTTGGAATAAGAGCAAACTCTTCATTTAGTTCTAAACTTTTATGTAAAGATTCAATAGCTTCTTCATAATAGGTGTTTGTGATATTTGCCATTGATGATTCTTTTGAGTGTGTATTTGCATATGTTTCAAGTACATCTCTCATTCGATTTTCTATTTGTCTAAAGCCAAGTCCAGAAGCAGTATAATCAAAATACTCTTTCTTTTTTTTACCAATAGTGTTGTATCTTATAAAATCTAATTTATTAGTGTTTGTATCAAAAAATGGTCTAAATATATCTTTTTTCATTTTATAATTATAGCTTATTTAAATTATATATTTTATTAATAGCTATATCAAAAATACAATTTTGTTTCTTCAAAGGAAATAAATAATAGAATACTATATTTTAAAAATTATTTTTATATCTAGGAAAGATTTGTGAAAAAGAAAAACTTAACGTATAATCAAATTACTGCAAAGATGATAGCTTCTTTATTAGTAATAACTTTAGTTATATCTTTCTTATATAGTGAATATTTAAAAAACAAGGTTATTGTAGATTTAGCGAAGATTGATGCGAAAAAAACTAGTATGTTAGTTTTTGAATCTATGTATTCAGCCATGCAAAAGGGTTGGAATAAGGAAGATATTCAAGATACAATTGCTCGTTTAAATAATGTGGATAAAAATTTAGAGATATTTATTTATAGAGGAGAAAAGGTTTCAAGCCTATTTGGAGAATTAAAAGAGGATAAAATAGCCAGGGAAACAATACCTAGTATAAAAAATGCCTTTGAGGGTAAAGAAACACTGGATATAGTTGATTCAAATATTATCAAATACAATTTTCCAATAATAGCTAATAATAAGTGCCAAAAATGCCATGTAAACACAAAAGATGGTGATGTTCTAGGTGTCATCAATATAAACTATCCCGTTACAGAGTTAAAAGTCTCATTTAATGATATGATTAATATGTTTTTAGTTTTTATTATAGGGTTTACCATTATTATTTTTTTACTACTTTTTATAAACTTTAACAGATATCTTCTAAAGCCAATTAGTAATTTTATTAATACAGCAAATAGTATTAAAAAAAGTACAGATATAACCCAGAGAGTAACAGTAGGTCATGATATTGATGAAATAAAATCTATGCAAATAATGTTTAATGAGATGTTAGACTCTATTGAGTTTCAATTTTATTATGATAGTTTGACCAACTTAAAAAACAGAAGAGCTCTTCTAGAAGATATTGAAAACCCAAAAGAGATACTTTTTATGATAATAAATATAGATAAATTTGAACAAATCAACAATCTATACGGGCATGAAGTTGGAGATAAAATCTTAATTGAATTGAAAGATAAGTTTTTAGAGCTTTTACCAAAATCTTTACAGGTTTATAAGATGCATGCCGACGAATTTGGAGTAATATCTTCTAATAGTATAGATCTTAAAGAGTTTGAAAATATTGCATCATATATTACTTCAAATTTAGGAAAACATCAATTTCAAGTATCTTCTGATGAAAAGATATTTTTAAATTTAACTGCTGGCATATCCCATGGTTCAACTCTTTTACTTTCAAATGCTGATATGGCTTTGAAGTTAGCAAAAAAACAGAAGAAAAGTTTCTTGACTTATAATGATGAGATGAGAACACTAAAAGAGTATGAAAATAGAATCAGTTGGACAAAAAGGTTGATGAAAGCAATTGATGAAGATAAGATTGTACCACTTTTTCAGCCTATAGTTGATTTGAAAACCAATGAGATTATAAAATATGAAGCATTGATGAGAATAAAAGAGAGTGAAGATGATTTTATTGTTCCTATACACTTTTTAGATATATCTAAAGAGAATAAAATCTATTTTCAATTAAGTCATATAATGTTAAAGAAAGTGTTTGATACATGTAAAAGAACTGGTAAAAGTTTTTCAGTTAATTTGACAATAGATGATATGACAAATAGTGAGATAGTTGATTTCATAGAAGAAGAGTTTGAAAAACATAATATTGCAAATCATATCACTTTTGAAATACTAGAATCTGAAGGTATTGAAAACTTTGATGAGGTAAAAGAGTTCATAGATAAAGTTAAAAAATATGGTGCAACTATTTCAATAGATGATTTTGGAACAGGTTATTCTAACTTTGAGTATTTGATAAATTTAAATGTGGACTATTTAAAAATTGATGCAAGTATGATTAAAAATTTGGATAAAGATAAAAAATCTCAAATGGTTACAAAAACAATTGTTGATTTTACAAAGAAGATTGAGTTAAAAACTATTGCAGAGTTTGTTTCCAATGAAAAAATATATGAAAAAGTAAAAGAGTTTGATATAGATTGTGCTCAAGGGTATTATCTAGGAGAACCTATCGCTTTATAAAGAGAAGTAAAAACTTCTCTTTTTATTTTATTTTAGTTAGTAAAAAATCTCTAAGATTTTTAAAGTCTGAATTTAGATATTCAGATATAATGTTTTCAATTACCTCGTTTGTATCTTCTTGGGCAAATTTTATAGGAGTTTTTTGATTAAATTGAGAATTTACTCCCTCTAAAAAACCACCAACAAGTAGTTCAAATCCAGGTACTGATTCCCCATCTTTTTTCACCTTTGTTCCCATAAGTCCTATATCTACAATATGTGGATGAGCACATGAGTTTGGACAACCATTTACGCTAATAGTAACTCTCTCACTAAAATCTGGGAATTTAGCTTCCAAGTGTTCTACTAAAGTTTTAGCTACCCCTTTTGTCTCACTAATTGCAAATTTACAAAAATTTAATCCGGTACAAGCTTGTGTTCTTGCTTTAAAGTTTGATGGAAATGCAGATATTCCAAAACTTTCAAGCTCTTGTGCAAAATCTTGAGCTGTTTTTGTTGGAGCATCTAGGATTATTATATTTTGTGTAACAGTTGTTTTTAATTGTGATGCTTCATATTTTTCCATCAGTGAAATTAGATTATTTAATCCTTCCACTCCAATATGACCACTACCTAAAGCACAACCAATATAACTTTTACCTTTTTGTTTACTTTCATGTACACCAAAATGCTCTCTAAATCTTGAGTTTACATACTCTATCTCTTCTGGTTCTTTTATTCTAAAACTAAGTTTTTCTTGTAACGTTTCAGTGAATTTTTCTATTCCCCATTCATCTATTAAGTGTCCAAGTCTTGCTTTGTTTCTTTTCTCTCTAAGACCATCCTCTTTATAGATTTTTGTTACTGCTTTTGCTAAAGGAACAACTTGTGAAGGTGCTACATATCCAATATGTTTTGCAATTTGTCTATTTGAAGCTAAACCTCCACCAACACTAACTGCATATTGGATTTTTCCATTTGCTTGTTTAACTGCATTGAAACTTAGATCTTGCATCTCATGGTTCATACAGTTTTTACAACAACCATTTACTCCAACTTTAAATTTTCTTGGAAGATTTGAGAAGTTTCTATTCCCTTTAAATGCTTCATTTAGTTTTTCTACAATCTCTGTTGTATCTGTTATCTCATCATGGTCTATCCCATTTACTGGACACGATACAACATTTCTAGGAACATCTCCTGCTGCAAAAATTGTACATAGTTTTACAGTATCTAAAAGTCTGAAAATCTCAGGTAAATCCACAACTCTTATATAGTGAAATTGGATATCTTGTCTAGTTGTAAAATCAGCTGTTCCCCTTGCAAACTTTTCACTTATCTCGTGAACCACTTTTAGTTGAGGTAAAGTTAATAAACCCCCTTCAAGTTTAACCCTAAGCATAAAATATAGTGTAGGGTCATTCTCATCTTGTAGATTTCTATTTTGGGTGTACATTCCATACCATTTAAATCTATCAATATCTTCTGGGTCTACCTCTTCGCCTGTTATTGCATATCGATAGATGTCTTGAAGTACATCAAGACCATCTTTCTCTTTTTTTATTCGCTCAACTCTTTGAGCTTTTGTTTCTTTACTCATGATTAATCCCTAAAATATCTCTTTACAACCCCATTCAGGGAAATTATTTCTAATATACGCATTTAGTTCAATTTCTGCTTTTGTATATTCTCTTGTTTTTGTTTCTTCCTCTATTGAATCACTAACAATAGAATCTACAATCATACCAGCACCTACTGTTGTATTTGAATATCTATCTATGATAATAAAACTTCCAGTATGTCTGTTTTCGTTATATGGGTCAACTGCTATTTGTCTATCTAAAGATAAAGTACATTTTGCAATATCATTTAACTCTAATTTATCTGTTGATATCTCTTTAAAAGTATTAATATCTTTTTTAAACTCTATTGCTTTAAATGAACCATTTATAACAGAGGTTGCTCTTTTGATAATATAATTACCATTTAATTCAAGTGGTTGTTCATCCATCCAAACTACCATTACACTTAGTTTATTTGATACTTGAGGAATTGAGTTTGATTTTACAATCATATCTCCCCTACTAATATCAATCTCATCTTTTAGTGTGATTGTTGTAGCCATTGGAGCAAATGCTGTTTCAATAGTTTCAACTGTTTCATCTTTTCCTATTGGTCTTAAATCTTTAATATCATTTGATACTATTGATTTTACAATTGATGTTTTTCTTGAAGGCAATACAGTTATTTCATCACCAACACTTATTTTTCCACTAGCGATTGTTCCACAAAAACCTCTAAAGTTTAAGTGTGGTCTATTTACATATTGAACTGGCAATCTAAAATCATCATTCTCATCTTTGTGTATTGGTAAAGAATCAAGAAGTCCCATTAAAGGTAATCCCTCATACCAAGTACATTTTGGTGAATTTGAAACTATATTATCTCCATCAAGTGCAGAGATTGGAATATAGTTAAAGTTGATATCCCTATTATGAGGAAGATTTGGAATAATTTGTTCATAATCTTTTTTAATCTCTTCAAATCTATCTTGGCTAAAATCAACTAAGTCCATTTTATTAATAGCAACGATTAGGTTTTTGATTCCCAAAAGTGATGCAATATAAGAGTGTCTTTTAGTTTGTGTTAAAACCCCTTGTCTTGCATCGATTAAAATAATTGCTAAGTCAGCTGTACTAGCTCCTGTTGCCATATTTCTTGTATATTGCTCATGCCCTGGAGTATCTGCTATGATAAATTTTCTTTTATCAGTTGAGAAAAATCTATAAGCAACATCTATTGTAATACCTTGTTCTCTCTCACTTGCTAATCCATCAACTAAAAGAGCAAGGTCTATTTTATCTCCAGTAGTCCCAGACTTTTTAGAGTCTTTTTCTATACTTGCTAATTGGTCTTCAAAAATCATCTTTGAATCATAAAGTAATCTTCCAATTAGAGTACTTTTCCCATCATCAACACTTCCACATGTAATAAATCTTAATATCTCTTTATTTTCATGCTCTTTTAAATATTGTTCAATATTTTCTACAATTAAATCTGATTGATGTGCCATTTCTAAAAATACCCCTCTTGTTTCTTTTTCTCCATTGATGCTTCACCATCACTATCTATAAGTCTTCCTTGTCTTTCACTTGTTGTACAAATCAACATCTCTTGAATAATCTCAGGTAGAGTTGTTGCTTCAGAGTTAACCGCTCCTGTTAATGGATAACATCCAAGTGTTCTAAATCTTACTTTCTCTTTTTTTGCTGTCTTTCTTAATTCTTCTGGCATTCTGTCATCATCTACCATGATTTTTGTACCCATATATTCAACTACTTCTCTCTCTTTTGAGAAGTATAAATCTGGAATAGGTATAGACTCTAAATAGATATATTGCCAAATATCTAACTCTGTCCAGTTTGATAAAGGAAAAACTCTAATAGACTCACCTTTTTTATGTCTACCATTATAGATATTCCATAATTCTGGTCTTTGGTTTTTTGGGTCCCATCTATGGTTTTCATCTCTAAAAGAGTATATTCTCTCTTTTGCTCTACTCTTTTCTTCATCCCTTCTTGCTCCACCAAAAACTGCATCGAATTTTTGTTGGTCTAGCATATTTTTTAAACCTTCAGTTTTCATAATATCTGTATGAACTGCTGAACCGTGAGTAAAAGGTGAAATATCCATCTCTATACCTTTAGGATTTGAATAAACAATCAACTCCATACCCACTTCTTTTGCTCGTCTATCTCTAAACTCTATCATCTCTTTAAACTTCCATTTTGTATCAACATGCACCAATGGAAGTGGTGGTGGTGCTGGATAAAATGCTTTTTGTAAAATATGTAACATTACAGAAGAATCTTTCCCTACAGAATAAAGCATTGCAGGATTTTGAAACTCTGCTATTACTTCTCTCATTATATGCATTGATTCTGCTTCTAACTGTTTTAAATGGGTAAGTCTTTCTTTACTTATCATAATCTCTCCATTAATTTTTATTTAAATATTTTTTAGAATCTTTCAAATTAAAAGTTTGATTCATCTACTATTTTGCGTGTAATCCACACTCTTTATGTTCTGGGTTTTCCCACCACCATCTTCCACTTCTAATATCTTCTCCAGCCTTAACAGCTCTCGTACATGGTGCACATCCAATACTTGGATAACCTTCATCATGAAGTTTGTTATATGGAACACTGTTTGATTTTATATATTCCCAAACATCTTCTTCACTCCAGTTAATTAGTGGATTTACTTTTATAACTTCAAAGTTATCATCCCATTCAACTACTGGCATATCAATTCTTGTAACACTTTGAGCTGCTCTAAGACCAGTAATCCATACTTTCAAAGGTTTTAAAGCTCTTTTTAAAGGCTCTATTTTTCTGATATTACAGCATCTTTTTCTATTATCAATACTTTCAAAGTGTCCATTTACACCTTGAAGTTTATATAACTCTTCAACTTCTTTATCAAAAGGAAAAAAGATATTCAATTTTATTCCATACTTCAGATTTGTTGCATCCATCACATCATATGTTTGTGGATGTAATCTTCCTGTATCAAGTGTAAAAATATTTGCATCTTTATCAAGTTTCAAAAGCATATCAGTTAAAACTTGATCCTCTGCTCCTAAACTACTTGATAGAGCTGCTTCTTGTCCATATTGTTTTAAAAAATATTTTAATATCTCTTCGGGTTTTGAATTTTTAAATTGTTCATTTAATTCTTTAACATTCATTCCTAGTATCCATTATAATTGTTATTATCATTTAAATTTGATAATCTGGTTCTTTGATTTTTCCAAAAGAGATTTTATTCCAAGCTCTTTCATGAAAATAATATAACACCATTTTTGTAACCACTTCTATAGAACCAATAGAAGCTGCCATTACAAGATTTCCTGTAATAAAATATGAAATAATTATTGTGTCTAAAGTTCCTAAAGCTCTCCAAGAAACGGTTTTAGCTACAGATCTATAAGCTTTTTCTGCCATTTTTTTCCCTCATTATTAATACTATATGAGGATGAGTTTTTACTCATCGTCATATAATCCAGCACTTAGATATCTTTCTCCCGTGTCACAAAGAATAGTTACTATAACTTTACCTTTGTTTTCAGGTCTTGATGCAACTTGTTCTGCAATAAATACATTTGCACCAGCCGAGATACCAACTAATAAGCCCTCATCAGTAGCAAGTTTTCTAGAAGTTGCAATAGCATCTTCATTGCTTACTTTTACAACTTCATCATATACAGTTGTATTTAAAACATCAGGAACAAATCCTGCCCCAATACCTTGGATTCTATGAGGACCTGGTTTACCACCACTTAAAACAGGTGATGCTTCAGGCTCAACTGCAATCACTTGGATATTTGGATTGTGTTGTTTTAAAATCTCTCCTGTTCCTGTAATAGTTCCACCTGTACCAATAGCAGCAACGAAGATATCAACTTTTCCATCTGTATCAGCTAATATCTCTTGAGCTGTTGTTCTTCTATGAATATCAGGGTTTGCACCATTTGCAAATTGTTGTGGTACAAAAGAATTTGGTGTATTTTCTGATAATTCATTTGCTTTATCAACAGCACCTTTCATCCCTTTTTCTGGTTCAGTTAATACAAGTTCAGCTCCAAGTGCTTTTAATAATTTTCTTCTTTCAATACTCATTGAAGAAGGCATTGTAAGGATTAGTTTAATACCTAAACCTGCACAAACAGAAGCTAAGGCAATACCAGTATTACCACTTGTTGGTTCAATAACAGTTGTATTTTCATTGATTAAACCTTGCTCTAAAGCAGTTTTAATCATATTTGTACCAATTCTATCTTTTACTGAGTGAGTTGGATTCATAAACTCACATTTCCCTAAAACAGTAGCACCTGCTTTTTCACTAGCTTTTTGAAGCTTAACTAATGGTGTATTTCCAATTAACTCTGTAACATTTTGTGCAAATTTCATAACATAATCCTTTTTTATTTATATACTATAGTGTAAAAACTCGTTATATTTATCTTGATATTCATCTAGTTTTGATAGATTGATATCGAAGATATCCTTCATACCTCTTTTAGCATCATCAAAGAAGATATTTAAAATAGGGTTTTCAGTTTTATTATCAATGATTTTTAAATCACCTTCTAATGCCACTAAAATCTCTTTTACAGATATCTGCTCTGGCTTTTTTGCTAAAATATAGCCACCTTTTGCTCCTCTGATACTTTTAACTAAATCAGCTCGTCTTAGTTTACTTAACAGCTGTTCTAGATAATTTTGAGGTATATTAGCATTTGAAGAGATCTCCCTGATTTGCATGGGAGTATCTTCATCATGCTTACTTAACTCATACATGGCAGTTAAACCATATACACCTTTTGTTGATATCAAAGGCATAATAAAACCTTAACTTAATGCTTGTTCTAAATCTTCTATTAAATCTTTTGGATCTTCTAATCCAATTGATAACCTAATTGTAGATGGATTTACACCAGCTTTGATTAACTCCTCTTCACTAAGTTGTGAGTGAGTAGTAGAAGCTGGGTGTACTATTAGAGATTTTGAATCCCCAATATTTACAACTACACTAAATAGTTTAGCTTTATCAATAATCGCTTTTGCTGTATCATAGTCTTCAACATCAAAAGAGATAAGTCCAGAAGCTTTACCATCTTTGAAATATTTTTGTGCTTTTGCATAGCTTGCATTTGATTCTAATCCTGGATAGTTAACTGATTTAACTTTTGGATTTGATTCTAAATATTTTGCAACTTCTAAAGAACTATTAGAGTGTTTTTCAACTCTTAAAGTTAATGTTTCTAAACCTTGAAGTAAAAGCCAAGAGTTTAGTGGTGATTGAGAAGCTCCAATATCTCTTAAAAGATTTAGTCTAATTCTAAGACAAAAGTTTGGTAATGGAACTTCTGTATAAACTAAACCATGGTATGATTCATCTGGTTCAACAAAGTGATAATATCTTTTTGAATTTTCTTTAAAAAATTCAGCCATTCCATCTCTTTCAACAATAATACCACCAATTGCAGTACCTTGACCATTTGTATATTTTGATGTTGAATGTACTACAACATCTACTCCCCATGCAATTGGATTAAATAAAGCTGCTGTTGCAACAGTATTATCACATACAGTTAATACACCATTTCTTTTAGCAATAGCAACAATCGCTTCAATATCTGCAATTGCAATTTGTGGATTTGAAAGTGATTCAAAGAAAATCGCTTTTGTATTATCATCAATTAACTCTTCTAAGTTTGAAGCATCAGCACTTTTAAATACTTTAGCTTTAATACCAAATCTTTTAATTGTATGAGTTAATAATGTGATAGCTCCACCATAAAGTTTATCTGAAATAATAATATTATCACCAGCTTCAGCAACATTTGCAATAGCATAAAAAATTGCTGACTGTCCACTTGCAACACAAATAGCAGCAGCACCACCTTCTAGTTGTGCATATCTTTGCTCTAAAATATCTGTAGTTGGATTTGTTAATCTTGTATAGATTGAACCTAACTCTTTAAGACCAAAAAGGTTTGCTGCATGTTCTGCATCTCTAAATGCATAAGCAGTTGTTTGAGCAATAGGAACAGACATAGTTCCCCATCCCTCTTTTTTATCATATCCTGCATGAATTGCGATTGTATCTTTTTGCATCTCACTTCCTTGTGTAAATTTAAATATAGTGAAATTGTATACTATTTTTAAATCAATGTCAAGTATTTTAATAGTGATTATATCAATAGGCTTTAAAATAGTAGTGTTTATTAATCTTGATTTAATTAATCAACATTAATAAAGTCTTTAATTAAAATTGGGGTATAATACCGAATACATAGATATTTTAGGGGAAAAGAGATGATAGAAAAGTTAAATATATTTGATGAGATTCCGCTTGATAAAAAAAATGAAAAATTTTTTGAAATTTTACAAAGTAAAACTGTCAAGATTGAAAAAATTGTTTCAAATGGACAAAAATCGGATGAAAATTTTTGGTATGACCAAGAAAAAAATGAATTTGTTATTGTTTTAAAAGGTGAAGCTATTTTACAAATAATAGAAAATGAAAATATTAAATCTATAAAATTAAAAGAGGGTGATTATTTAGATATCAAAGCTCATGTAAAACATAGAGTTGAATATACAAGCCAAAACGAACCAACAATTTGGTTGGCTGTTTTTTATTAAGTAAGTGGTATTTGGATTGTAAATAAGGCTCCAGTATAGTTTTTCCCTTTGTATGTAAAGTTTTCATTTTCAACTTTTATAGAACCTTTCATACTATGTACAATCAAATTATATGTCATATGAAGCCCTAATCCTGTACCTTGACTTTTATGTTTTGTAGTAAAGTATGGTTCAAAAATTTTAGATATGATATTTTCATTTATACCTCCGGCATTATCTTTAAACTCGATAATAACTTCATTGTTTTTTCTGGTTTCTTTTATCTGTATATATCTTTCATCTTCATTTAAACTTAACAAGGCATCATTTGAATTGTAAAAAAGGTTAATTAGACATTGGATTAGTTGATTTGGGTATCCAAAAATCTCAATATCATCATCTGCAATCAATTTTATATCTACATTATTTTTCTTTGTAAAAGAATCAACTAATATTAAAAAGCTTTGAGTATCATTTTTTAAATTAAATTTTACCTGTGCTGTATCACCTTTTGCATAGTTATTAAAATCATCTATAGTTTTTGAAAGGTATTGTGAATAGTTATTGATTGTTGTACAAGCTTCAAAAAAATGTTCATCAGTTAACATATTATGCTCTTTTTGAAGTTTCATCCCTGTTGAAGAAGCTGTAATTGCTGCTAAAGGTTGTCTCCATTGGTGGGCAATATTTGAAAGCATCTCTCCTAAAGCCATCATTTTTGATTGTTCAATTAATAGTTTTTCTTGATTTTTTAATTCTGTTATATCAATAAAACTTGAGATTCTTAAATCTTTCTTTTTTAAACTATATCCTCTTACTAAACCATTAAATTTAGTACCATCATTTTTTATTAAATTTACTTCATAAGGTTCGGTTTCTTCTGTTTTTAGTTTATTGTAGGCAAGTTCTAAAGATTCTTTTGCAATAAAATCTGAAAGAGGACGACCTTTTATATCTTCTACTGATGAAAGATTCAATAAAGTTAAAGCACTTTTATTGGCATCTTTAATTATAGTGCCTTTTGAGATAACAACACCTTCTAAGGTTGCATTAAATAGCTCATAAAACTCTTCAAAAGATTTTTTTAGTAAATATTGTTTATATAAAAAGAAAATAAATACCAATGAACCTGCAATTAAAATTTTAATAATCAAATTATAATCTGTAATCTTTTCATAATTTAATGATTTCCAGTTTTCAATTATCGATTCACTTTCTTTATTATCTAAACTTTTTACAGTTTTTTCTAATATGTTAAATAATAGAGGATCATCATTTCTAACAGCAATTCCAAGTTCCCAAATATCATTTAATTTACCAGCAATTTTTAATTCATCAAAATAATCTTTTTGGAAAATATATTCTATAGTTGCCAAACTTCCAATATATCCAAAAATTTTATTCTCTTTTACTTTTTCTAAACCATCTTTATCATTTTCAACCTCTATTAGGTTTAGATATGGATACTTTGTTCTTAAAATATTCGTAAAATTATATGCTTTAGGGATACCGATTTTTTTGTTTTTTAGGTTTGAAATATCATTGATAAAAGATACATCAAGTTTTGTAACTACTACAAGTGGAGTTCTTATATAAGATGATGTGAACTTTAGATACTCTTTTCTATCTGGTGTAGGAATAGCCAAAGAGATAATCTCACATTTTCTATCTTTTGCATATTCTAAGGATTCTTTCCAAGTTTTTGTAGGAACTACTTTAAAATCGATAGATAGTTTTTTGCTAAAGTGTTTGAAATACTCTGAAGTAAGTCCTAGATGTTTGCCTTCTTCAATCTTTTCAAAAGGCATCCATGCTGGGTCAACACACATAGTAATCTCTTTTTTATTTTTTAGATATTCGTTCTCTTTTGTTGTTAAAACTGTATGATTGTTTTGATATAAGTGATTGTAAATATTTATATTTTTATGTACTAATCCCAATACTTTATATATATCAAATATCTTTTCAAGTCTTATTGCTTCAATTTTACCAATAGTTTTTGTATTGTTAAAAGCTAATTTTTTTAGTTCTAATGCTTCATATTTTAATGCTTCTTTAGTTTTATTAAGAGTATTGTATTTTGAGTATAAAATATCCACTGTTTCATCAATATTTGAAAAAGCATATTCCCAACCTTTTAAGGATGCATCTTTGAAATTATTTACTTCAATTGGATTTTTTTCTAAATATTGTTTAGAGGTACTTAAAATATCATTATAAAAATTAAATCCATAATCTTTTGGGTCAAAAATCACAGGTGTTCCACCCAACTCTTTTAAAATATATGGTTCATTTGAGATATAAGAAGCCATCAAATCTGTTTTGTTTGTTAATAAATCTTTTGGATCAAAAGAGGGTTTTAAAACTTTTATTTTTTTTATATCAACACCATGGGAGAACATCATTGCCATCAATGATACATCACTATTTAAATCCCCTGTACTCATTAGTCTTTTATTTTCAAAATCTTTAAGGGTTTTTATTTTTGAACTTTTATCTGCTAATACTATTAATGGAGAGTTTTGATAGATTGCTGCTAAATAGATTAATTCTTTACCTTGGGCAATATCTATCAATGAAGTGGGTCTTACAAGAGAATACTCAACTGTTTGTTTTATTAGGTCATCGACCATATCGATACCAACTTGCCACTCTTTAATATTGACATCTAGTCCAATATTTTTATAAAAACCTTTCTCTTTTGCCATGATAAAACCAGCAAATTGGAATTGATATTTCCATTGTATTTGTAAGGTTATAGGTTTTAAATTATTACCAAAAATGTAAGAACTTAAAAGTAAAATAAAGAATAATTTAACTATGAAGTGCATTGATTTATCTCTCAAAGATTTGTAAGCTAAATATTATCTTTAAATGCTTGATAATAAAATAAAATTAAAAAATAATTATTGATCTTCCAAAGGGAATTTTAGTTTTATTTTGAGAAAGAGCCCAAAGCACTTCATATGATGGTGGAATTCTTGGAAATATTCCTTCCCCGTCAGTAAAATACAAAAGCATGCTACTCATAGGAAAATTGGCATCTACAAACTCAAATACAGGACGATAATCAGTACCTCCACCACCTTTTAGTGCAAAATCCATTTTATCTCCACCTTGAAAACTATAATGTGCTTGCACTTTTGCATCTGCAATAATTAGTTCAATTTTTACAGAAGGAAAGTTTTGCATAATAGTTTTAAACTCCTCAATAAATGCTCCAAGAATATCATCTTTGATACTTCCTGAGGTATCTATAGCTACAACAAGACTTAATGTATCACTGGTAAGACTTGGTAAGGCTATCCCTCTATAGATATGTTTTTTATTTGGTGGCATAAAGGCGTAGTTGTTTCTCATATGTCTATTTATTGCGTTGTATAGTTCAAACTTCCAGTCAACATTTTTTGCTTTTAGTTTTTTTGCTAATCTTTCTAATCCCAAAGGGACAGAAGATTTTCTTTGGGCTACTTCTTTTGCTAAAGTTGCTGCATAATCCCATTGCTCTTCATCTTTTTCATCTAGTGTTTCATCTATATAGTTTAAGTTAGCAAATTTTTCACCATTTTTTTCTATTAAGTTTGAACTAGGTTTTTGTTCCTCAAAAGCATCAGTACCCTCTAAGTTTACTTCTTCTTTTAAAATATCGTATATCTCTTCGGCATACATATTTCTAAACTCTTTATTGTAGTTTGCACCTTTTGGTATTTTTAATCCACTTTTGTGCAAGATTGAGTTGATAGCAAAATCAGTTGCTAGTTGCCAAAGTAAACCTTTTCTTTTTAGTTTTCTTTGTTGGTGGGATAAGATATGGTGCATTACACAGTTTGTAAGGATAAACATAAGCTCATCAATATTGCATGAGTTTATAAACTCAGGATTGTATTTAAACCTTTTACCATTACTTGCATAATAGTTTATATTTTCATCCTCTTCATGCTTCAATCTTGAAGCTAATATCCCAAAATAAGGATGTTTGGAAGTTAGTTGACTTTTTGCCTTTATTAAAAGTGTATTTGCATCCATATTAGTGTAACAGTTTATTAAAGTTTTTCATCCATAAAGGCCAGTTTTTTAGATAGTCAAGTTCAATATTTCTTTGTCTTAAATCTTGTACAATCATAACAGCAAACTCACCTGGTAGATTCAATGTATATCCAAGAAGGTTGTTTATCTCATTTCCACTACTTCCCTCTGTTATCCTCATAGTTAAAGCAGTACATAAAATATGTAAAGATGAAGTGTCTGTTGGAACCTCTGTTGAGGTTCCTTCTAATACTTCATCAATATCTGGTAAAGAGTTTGCAACTGCTCTAAATCCTAAAAATGATGCAGCTAACTCTTCACCTATAGCTCCACCAATCATAGGTAAAAGTAAGTCATCATCAGGTTTTGATGCTAATACTTCATTTACATATTCCCATGTTCTAGGAGTTGCAAATGATTTTTCCTCATTTTGTGTATTGAAATTAAATAGTGCATCTGGTCTATATCTAATAAAAGCAACAATACTTGAATCAATATTTGAACTCATTGCCCAAGTTATCCAGTCATCAACACTTACATCCATACTTAAGTGTACAAATCTATTTGCAAGGGGGCTTGCCATTCTAAAAACTACCCCTCTATCACTCTCTCTATTTCCAGCTGCAACAATAGACCAGCCATCAGGAAGAGTGTATTCTCCTATTTTTCTATCTAAGATTAGTTGGTATGCAGAAGCTTGTACCATAGGAGCAGCCGTATTTAACTCATCTAAAAATAAAATCCCTTTTTCAACACTTCCATCGGGTAAAAAAGAAGCTGGTGCCCAAACAGCACTATTATCTTTAGAGTCAAAAAATGGAATACCTCTTAAATCTGTTGGGTCAAGTAGTGAAAGCCTAAGGTCAATACATGCGATACCTTGCTATACCTTGCTCTTTTGCAATACTTGCTACAATTGAAGATTTACCAATACCTGGAGGTCCCCATAAAAAAATTGGAACTTTTCTTTTAGTTAAATGCTCTATAGCTCTTTTTGTACTTGATGGATTCATTTTCGTCCTTATACTTCATAGTTCTTGTTTATTTGCAATATGTGTGCCAAATTGGATAAAATTTGTCTTTAATTAATAATTTGGACTAAAGGGATATTTTGAAAATTGCAATAGTAGGTGCTGGTGCAGCTGGTTTGATGGCTGCAATTACTGCAAAAAGATTAAATAAAAATTTACAAATAGATATTTTTGATAACAACAATGGTATAGGGAAAAAAATACTTGCAAGTGGAAATGGAAGATGCAATATCTCAAATACAAATTTAAATTTTACAAACTATATAGGTGAAAATAATAGTTTTGTAAAGTATGCTTTAAATCAATTTGATTTTTACAATTTTGAAAAGTTTTGTAAATCTATAGGATTATTACTTGATATAAAAGAGGATGGAAAAGTATATCCCCTTTCAAATGAAGCAAAATCAGTAGTGGGTTTATTGGAAAAAGCAATTGAGAGTTTAAAAATAAACTTGATATTAGAAACAAAAATAGAAGATATAAAAAAAGAGAAAGAAAAGTTTATTTTAAAAACACAAGAAAAAGAGTATAAGGGATATGATAAGGTTTTAGTAAGTTCAGGTTTGGGTGCAGCCCCACAACTAAAAGCAACCGAAGATGCCCTAAATATAGCCTCAAATTTTGGGCACTCTTTTAATCCTACTTATCCCTCACTTGTAGGTTTACATACCGATTTTGAATATAATCATAAAATCCAAGGGGTAAAAAAAGAGTCTTTAGTAACTCTTTTTATAGATGGACAAAAAGAGTGTGAAATAAAAGGGGATGTTCTTTTTACCAAATATGGAGTTTCAGGTTTTGCAATACTTGATATCTCTCAATATGCAGTTTATCCCCTATCTTTATATCAAGATGTACAAATCTCAATCAATCTATTCCCTGAAAAAAATAGAAATGAAGTTTTAGGCATGATTGAATCTTTATTTAAAACCTTACCAGAAGAAGAAATAGTTAGTTTGCTAACAGGAATAATATCAAATAAATTAGCCCCAATTTTACTAGATATTAATAAAATAGATAAACAAACAAAAGCAAAAGATATAACTGCCAAACAAATAAGAGCTTTAGTAAATACCTTAATAAATTGGAGAATGAAAATAACAGACACCCAAGGTTTCAAACACGCAGAAGCTAGTGGCGGAGGTATTAGAGTTGATGAGGTAGATGAAAGAAGTTTTGAAAGCAAAAAATGCAAAGGCTTGTATTTTGCAGGAGAGGTTTTAGATATAGTTGGAAATAGAGGTGGATATAATCTACAGTTTGCGTGGGCTAGTGGTTTTTTAGCTGGAAAAGATATATCAAAGTAAAATAGCCACTTTTACTAAATTTCTGCGTTATCGACGAAATTGAAATAGTCACATACTTTAGTATGCTCCCATTCCAATTTCTCCTCTGGCCTTGAACTTTAGCAAAATTGGCTATTTTTATTTCAATCTATAAATAATTATTTTTAATTATAAATTATCTATGGTATTATATAATATTTAACTAATATTAAGAACTTATATAATATAATTGTTCACCTTTAGGGTGAAAGACTAGGATAAAGTTGGAAATAAGATTTAAAACAAAAAAATTACAGAAAGAATATGAAAATTCGAAAGATGCTATAAAAGCTTATGGGACTGATGTAGCAAAAAAATATATTAATAGAATAACACTATTAAAAAATGCAAAATCTTTTGATGACTTATATAAAATCCCTCAATTAAAATTTCATCCACTAACAGGAAATAGAAAAGGAGAGTTTGCAATATCCTTGACAGGATTTTACAGACTTATTATCACTAATGATGGTGATACGTTCGATATTGCAAAAATCGAGGAAGTGAGTAAACATTATGATGACTAATACATATATTTCAGATTTAGCCATTCACCCAGGGGAATTCCTTGAAGAAACTATAGAAGAAATAGGAATGACTCAAGCTGAACTTTCTAAAAGACTGGGACGACCACAGCAAGCAATTAATGAGATTATAAAGGGTAAAAAAAGTATTACACCTGAAACAGCATTGGAACTTGAAGATGTACTAGGTATTCCTTCTCATATTTGGATTGGATTAGAGAGTGAATATCAAATGATAATTGCCAGACAAGAAGAATTAAAATTAATGGAAGAAGAAAGTAGCTTAGTTGAAAATTTTCCATATGCAGATTTAGTTAAATTAGGATTTGTCAAAGCTACAAGAAAGGCAATTGAAAGAGTTGATGAATTAAAGAGATTTTTTGAAGTAGCTAAACTTATCCAAATTCCTCAAGTAAAAACTTATCAAGCTGCATTTAGAGTTGCAAGCCAAGATAATGTTTCAAATGAAGCAATTGCATCATGGATACAAGCAGTTAGATTAAAAGCTAAAGAAAAACAAACAGAAAAATTTGATAAGAAGAAATTAAAAGACAATTTACCTAAAATCAAATCTTTTATGAACATAGAAATAAATGAAGCAATAAAAGAAATACAAAAAGTATTAAATGGTTGTGGAATAGTTCTTGTTATGCTACCACATTTTAAAAATACAAAAATTCATGGAGCAACTTTTTGGATTGATAATAATAAAGCAGTAATTGCCATGACATTAAGAGGAAGTTGTAGTGATATATTTTGGTTTAGTTTTTTTCATGAAATAGGGCATATTTTGTTACATCCTAAAAGAGAAATATTTTTAGAAGATGGATGTACCGATTCAAAATTAATAAGACAAGAAGATGAAGCAGATAAATTTGCAAGTGATATTTTAATTAATGAAAAAGAATATAATAAATTTGTGTTACTAAATAAATTTGATAAAGAAACAATTCTTGATTTTGCCAAAAAATTAGATATTAAACCATCAATAATTGTTGGTCGTTTAATGCATGATGAAATTATAAAGTTCAATGATTATCAACTATCAAGTTTAAGAGATAGATATAAATGGAAATAGTTACAATAGAAACCTATCCCTCAAAACAGTAAGCTTTTTTATATTTTCTATCTCAAAACTTCCAATATCACATATAAGCAAATTATCCTCTATTTTCAAAGATTTAACCTTTTTATAGCTCTTCCCCTCACAAGAAAAGTTAACAAAGTTTTTATCCTCAATAGCTTTTTTCAAAAATATTAGTTCAATATTCACTTTATTTATCCTTTCATAAAATTTATAGTTAATTATACAAAAAATAGATTATTCTTTTTATAGAGGTTTTTATGTATGGTTTTAATTATTTATTAAATTAAACTCTTAAAATGCAACTAAGTTGCAATTTGATAATATTTTCAAAATTTTTTGGAGATATTATGGCTAAGCAATTAACAAATAATCAAATTGAAGAGATAAAGAGTTTATTACTTGAATCAAAAAAGAATATTGAAGCTACTTTAGAAAACATTTCAAAAGACCACGATAGTTTGAGTCAGATGGATTTAAATGATGAGGGTGATTTTGCTGCTGCTAGTAGAGATTATAACAATGACATCCATATAAAAAAACAGCAAATAGAAGAATTGAAACTTATAGAGCATGCCTTGATGAAGATTCAAAAAGGCACATTCACAGGTCTTTGTGAAATGTGCGATTCTGAAATAGGCATGAAAAGGTTAAGGGTTAAACCTTATGCAAAGTATTGTATTGATTGCAGAAGTTATATCGACAACAATTAATAACAGTTGATTCTTTTAGTTGGGTTTCCATTAAAAGAAACAACTCTATCTAATCTTACATTTGTACCATCTTCTAGTATCATAAACTCTTGTCTTTCAAAGCTTTTAAAGTTAGAGATTCTAGTTTTTACAGATTTCTCTTGGTCCTCTTCTAAATAAACAATTTCACATTCTTGTTTTTTAACTGCTGCATTTTCAAACTCGTCGTATAATGCACACGACACTGGGATATATTTTTTCATTTTTTGTCCTTCTTTATAATTCTAATTTATCAAAAATTTTAAATAAAAAATCACGTTCTTCATTAGTAAGTTTTGAACTCAAACTCTCTCTAAACGTAGTCACTTTTTCAAAAGTATCTTCAAGTATTGATTCCCCTTTTGATGTTAATACTATTTTATTACTTCTTTTATCATTTTCTATATCACTTTCTCTTACTATAAACCCTTTTTTTTCTAAAGAGTTTAAAGAGCGGCTAATCGTTGTTTTATCCTTCCCTAAAAATTTTGCAATTGTAGTTTGATTTACATTTGACTCAAATTTTATAATCTCTAGGGTTGCTCTTTGTTCTATTGCAATATCATCAGGATGTAACTTCTTATTTATATTTTGGCTAATACTATTTGCACCTTTCATAAATCTATAAGCGATTGAATCTTTTAGTGCATATCTCATATTACTCCTTTAGTTGCATATGCAATTATTGCATATGCAACCTTTTTTTTAGCTTATAGTTTTAGATATTTATTAAAAAAATCTATTATAATAAAACAAAGAATTTCTAGGAAATATTATGTTGATGTTTATATATTTTTTTATAGCAATTGGTGTTTCATTTTTATGTTCTATATTAGAATCAGTAATTTTATCAATAACTCTCTCTCATATAGAGATAGTTAAACAGGATAATCCAAAGCTTGGTTCTTTGATGTACAAACAAAAAAGAAGAATCGATTATTCTATTGGAGCTATATTAACTTTAAATACATTTGCCCATACATTGGGTGCTGCAGGGGTTGGTGCACAAGCAGTAAAACTTTTTGGTGAAGAGTATATGTTTTGGATATCAGCTATTTTGACATTGTTGATTTTGTTCCTTTCTGAAATAATACCCAAAACAATTGGTGCAATTTATTGGAAAACTTTAAGTAATTTTACTACAAGAGCAGTAGAGTTTTTGGTATTTATTACTTATCCTTTATTGTACATAATGAATAAAATCACCACTATAATAAAACCTAAATACCATGAAAGTGTTACAAAAGATGAGATAAATGCATTAGTGAGTATTGCAAAATATGATGGAATCTTAAAAGAGAGAGAAAGAAAATTTATAGGGAATATTTTAAATCTAGGGGATTTAAGAATCAATGATATTTATACACCAAGAAGTGTGATGTTTTCACTAAATAAACAGCAATTTCTTGACAGCTTTACAAATAAAGAGATAAGTTTTGATTTAGAACAATTAAAAGTATATTCGAGAATTCCCATATACAATAAAGATATTGATGATATTATAGGTGTAGTTATCTCTAAAGAGTATTTTTATGAGCGTATTGAAAATAAAATGGAAAATAAAGAAGATTTAATATCTCCCATAAATAGTGTAAATGAAAATATTAGAGTGCCAAAATTGATTGATATGTTTATATCAAGAGGTGATCATATCTATATTGTTGAAGATAACTATGGACAAACAAAAGGACTTGTTACTTTAGAAGATGCTTTGGAATCTTTACTTGGTGTAGAAATTGTAGATGAAATGGATAAAAATATTGATATGAGAGAATTAGCAAAAGCACAAATGAAATTAAATAGAACAAAGGTTCAAGGATAAGAAGAATTTCTTCTTATCTTTTTTATTTTTTACAGTGTTCAGCGTAAAAATTACCAAATTTTAAACCTGTACCACCCTTATCTTTTTTAACAGTATATTTTGTTACAACAGGATTACACTCATCAATCCAAGAATAAAGATCATAAATTTTTACATTTTTAAATCCCATTTTTTTAAAAGTCTCTGCTTCTATTGAAGCTCTTGATGCTGAGTTACAAACTACAATTATATTATTTTTTATAAAGTTTCCTTTATCATCTAAAACAAAATTTTCCAGTGCTTTTTCTGGAGCTTGTCTACCTATTCTTACAGAACCTTTAATATAAGCACCAGACCACTCTTCTAGTGTTCTTACATCTGCAACTATCCAATCTTTTGATGAGATTGCTTTTTTTACATCTTCTGTAGAAGCGTAGTTTCCTGCTTTTTTATATTCAGCTTTTATCCCTTTTGCCAATGAACTGTAGTTTACAAACTCAGAAGCAAATATTGAACTTGTAATTAATGTCACACCCAAAACTATAGTTTTTAATTTCATCTTTTCCCCTTTTTTTAAATTGATTAATTATAATTATTACTTATTATATTTGTCTTAAAAAAAGAAGTTAAAGTTATGATATTTATTATTAGATTAGATTATAATTGTCTAAAAAATAGTTTTATTTTTTCTTTATTGTTATATATTATAATATCAATAATAATTTAGATTTTAGGATTAAATAATGGATAATACAGACTTAACAAAAAAAGCAGAAACAAGTTTTGAGAAAAAATTAGTACAAGAAAAATATAATGTAAATGTGGCTTTTTATATACATCTAAAAGAGTATAATAATACTGTACGGGAAGAACTTGAAAAAAGATTAGAAGAAGTTTTTTTCTATTCAAAAGGTGTTGATTGGAAATTTGATAGCTTTGGTATAGAAAAAAGTGGTTCAAGAAATAAAGATGTATTAGGTTATTTCATTTTTAGAACTGCAAATATAAGTGAGTTAAAAAAACTATTTTTAGAGTATTTTGAAGATTATGAAAATGCGCAAAAAATAACATGTTCTGTAGCAGAGTATGAAAAAATAAGTGAAACATTTTTTGAGTTAAAAGTTTAGAAGAGTTTAAAACTCTAAACTTTTTGCTTTTAATACGATTATGATACAATTATTGTATATAATATATAGGGAGCTAATTAATTAACTGGAAGAGAAGAGTTATTTTAAACTAAAACCTAACAAAATATTGGAGACTTCTTAGATGGCAAATAAAGAGACTAAAAGTCTAAAAAAACAAAAAGTATTTTCTTTAAACCATATATTGTCAAATCATTTTTTAAAGTATTCTATAGTTCCTATTTTTATAATTGAAGTTTCCTTACTGATTTTATACTTCACTATTAATTCTTATATATATGATAAAAATGTAATAAGTTTAAAAAATGGTACATTAAAAGATAGTTTAGAAACATTAAAATATGAAGCAAATAAGATAAATAGTGAATTATCAAAAATATCAACTTTAGCTACAATAATGCAAAGAGATCATGAAAGAGTATTATCAAATTCTATAAATCCTTTGTTTAGTCAAATACCAAAATTTAATGTTGCTTCAAATGGGGTATTTTATAAAGAATCAAAATTTGGCTCTAGCTTGTATTATTCTTCAAAAACAAAAATTGGAGAAAAAGAGAGAACCAAAGCTTTGAAAACTGAAGTAATGGATCCTTTACTTCAATATATAGTTGATGAAAATCCAAATATAGTAGCAGCATATTTTAATTCTTATGATGATATGAATAGGCTTTATCCTTTTATTGATAAAGTTTATGAACAGTATGGCGAACATATTCATATGGAGGATTATAATTTTTATTATTTAGCAGATAAAAAACACAATCCTGATAAAAAAAGTGTTTGGACTGATGCATACTTGGATCCAGCTGGTAATGGATGGATGATTTCATGTATTACCCCTATTTACAATAAAGAGTTTTTAGAAGGTGTTAGTGGTCTTGATATTACAATAGAAAGATTTGTAAATAATATTTTAGATATCAAATTACCATATGATGCAAAAATGTTTTTAGTAGATAAAAATGGAGTAATTCTTGCAATGCCTGAAAGCATTGAAAAATTATTGTCTCTTACAGAGTTAAAAAAACATACTTATACCGATGTAATTACACAAACTATAACAAAACCAGAAGAGTATAATATATATAAAAATGAAAGTCCTTTTTCCTCACATTTTAAGAATGTTTTACAAAAAGATAAAGATATATCAGAATTATTAATTGATGATAAAAAATATTTTACATTTCATACTCAAATAGATGAAACAAAATGGCAATTAATGATGGTATTAGAAGAGAAAAATATATTTGCAACAATTTATGATTTGAAAACTTTCTCTGATAAAATAGGGTATATGGCTATAGGATTAATGGGATTATTTTATTTATTGTTTTTTTATTTTCTTTTTAGAAAAACAACACAAGTATCAAATGAGATTGTTTTGCCATTAGATACCTTAACAGAACAGACATCTAAAATTAGTAGTTTAGATACAAATCTTACTCCATTGAATACGAATATTTCTGAAATAAATATTTTAAGTAATAACTTTTCATCTATGATAAATAAATTAAATCATGCAACAAAAGCAAAATCAGAGTTTTTGGCAAATATGTCTCACGAGATAAGAACACCTATGAATGGTATTATAGGTATGTCTCAACTAGCTTTAAAAACTAATTTAGATGAAAAACAAAAAAACTATTTAAATAAAATAAATATGTCTGCAAATACATTGTTAGCTATTATCAATGATATTTTGGATATCAGTAAAATTGAAGCAGGGAAATTAGATATAGAAAAAGAGGAGTTTAATCTATTTGATACTGTTTCAAATGTTGTAAATATTCTTGAAGAAAAAGCTTATGATAAAGGACTTACTCTAATAATTGATTATGATATAAATTTAGGGAAAGTGTTTTATGGGGATAGTTTAAGAATTAGTCAAATATTGATGAACTTGATATCAAATGCTATAAAATTTACCCATGAAGGGGAGATAATACTTATTATCAAAAAAGTAAATAGAGATAGCGTTAGAATTGAAGTAAAAGATAGTGGTATTGGATTAACTAAAGAGCAAACAGATAGGATATTTGAATCTTTTACACAAGCAGATACTAGTACCACAAAAAATTATGGTGGAACAGGGTTAGGACTTTCAATAACAAAAAATTTAGTTGAGATGATGAATGGAAAAATTTGGGTTGAAAGTGAAATTAATGTTGGAAGTAATTTTATATGTGAAATTGAATTAGAAAGTAGAGATTTAGAAGAAAAATTTGATTTATTAAAAAATAAAAAAGTTTTAGTGGTAGATGACAGTAAAACATGGCTTGACGTAATCTCTTTCCAATTGAATAACTTAGGATTAAAAGTTGATTGTGTTAGTAGTGGAAAAGAGGCTATAGATATATTAAAGAAAAACTCAAAAATTTACGATTTTATATTGGTAGATTGGAATATGCCTGAACTTGATGGTGTTGAAACATCTGAAATAATTGTTAAAGATTTTGCTTATAAAAAAGAACAAGTTATACTAATGAGTTCTTTTCATATAAGTATGTTAAATAGAGAAAAAGATGTAGATAATTTTAATTTATTCTTAATTAAGCCAATTGACCCTGTCCAGCTTAATAAGCTTTTATTAGAGACAATCCCTTATGAAAATGAAACAGATAATAAAGAAGAAAAAGAACCTACTTTATTAGATATTCAAAATAGGATAAAAAAATTAAGAGGTAGTCAAATACTATTAGTAGAGGATAATGAAATAAATCAAGAACTAATAGTAGAAATCCTAAAAGAGGTTGGAATAAAAGTTGATGTAGCAAAAAATGGTTTAGAAGGGATAAAAAAATATGAGAGCAATAAAGGGTATGAATTAATCTTAATGGATATACAAATGCCAATATTAGATGGGTATGAAGCAACAAAAGAGATTAGAAAACAAGATAAAGAGATACCTATTATTGCATTAACAGCTAATGCAATGAAAGAAGATGTTTCAAAAACCAGTGAAGTAGGAATGAATAGACACTTAAATAAACCAATTGATGTAAATAAATTGTATGAAACCCTAATAGAATATATACCTGCAAAAACAGAAGATATAACAGAAGAGTTTACACAAGAAGAAGATGATGAACTGCCAGATTTTGAAGGAATAGATAAAAAGTTTGGTTTGAATTTAGTTATGAACAATAAAAAAATATATAAACAGATATTACAAGGGATGTTGAAATTTAAAGATATAAATCTAAAAGAGTTTAATGATGAAGATTTAAAAAGAGAGGCTCATACAATCAAAGGGATAAGTGCAAGTGCAGGAGCTCTAAAATTAAGTGAGATGGCAAAAGAGATAGAACTTACATTAAATAAAGATTTATTACCTCAGTTTGAATCTGAACTAAATAAAATAATAAAAGAGATTGAAACAAAATTACAAGATAGGAAAATAGAAAAGATAGAGATTACAAAACAAGTTAGAGATGTTTTATTTAATAAATTAAAAGAAGCAGTCTCAACAAAAAGAGTAAAAAACTGTAAACCAATAATTCAAGAGTTAGAAAGGTTTAAGCTAAATGATGAGGATATGAAACAGTTTGAAGAAATAAAACAGTTAGTATCAAAATTTAAATTTAAACAAGCAATGGAAATATTTAATGACAAATGAAAAAACAATATTAATAATAGATGATATAGAAACAAATATTAATATTTTAATTGAACTATTAGAAGATAAGTATGATTTATTAGCTTCTTTAAATGGAGAAGAAGCTTTAGAAATAGTAGAAGAGGAAAGAGTTGATTTAATCTTATTAGATATTATGATGCCTGGATTAGATGGTTTTGAAGTGTGTAAAAGATTAAAAAGTAATGAAAAAACAAAAGATATTCCAATTATTTTTATTACAGCAAAGACTGATGAAGAATCTATTGAAAAAGCGTATGAAATTGGAGGCGTTGATTATATCAGTAAGCCATTTAGAGCTAGAGAAGTTTTATCTAGGATTAATACACATCTTTCTTTATCTGAACAAAAACATTCTTTAGAAGAGAATCTTAAAACTAATATTACATTATTAAATCAATATAAAGAGGTTGTTGACAAAGGTACAATAGTATCAAAAACAAATAAAAAAGGGATAATCACTTATGTAAACGATGCTTTTTGTAAAATATCAGGTTATTCTAAAGAAGAATTAATAGGTAAACCACATAATATAGTTAGGCATAAAGATACCCCTGCATCTATATATAAAGTGCTTTGGGAAACTATAAAAAATAAACAAACGTGGTATGGTGAAGTAAAAAATAGAAAAAAAGATGGAGGGTATTATATCGTTCAAAGTGTTGTAATGCCTATTTTAGATTCGACGGGTGAAATAGATGAATATATTAGTGTAAGACATGACGTAACTGCTATATATGACTTACAAAAAGAGATTGAAGATACTCAAAGAGAAGTTGTATTTACTATGGGTGCTATTGGTGAAACTAGAAGTAAAGAGACAGGAAACCATGTAAAAAGAGTTGCTGAGTATTCAAAAATTTTAGCTGAAAGTTTAGGTTTGAGTGAAGATAGATGTAATCTTTTAGTAGATGCTTCACCTATGCATGATATAGGAAAGGTAGCTATTCCTGATAGTATCTTACACAAACCAGGACGATTAACAGATGAAGAGTTTGTTATTATGAGAAATCATGCTGAGTTAGGCTATAAAATGCTCGCACATTCAACTAGACCACTTTTAAAGATTGCTTCAATTATAGCTTTTGAACACCATGAAAGATGGGATGGTAATGGATATCCACGACATATAAAAGAGGAAGAGATATCAATTGAAGCTAGAATAACAGCAATTGCAGATGTTTTTGATGCTTTAGGAAGTAATAGAGTTTATAAAGAAGCTTGGGAAGATCAAAAAATATTTGACTATTTTAAAGAACAAAGAGGTAAACAATTTGATCCAAATCTAGTAGATATATTTTTTGAAAACTTAAATAAGTTTTTAGAAATAAGAGAAAAATTCAAAGATGTTTAGCTTTTACATTATAAAAATTTAGTATAATATATAAAAATATTAATATAAGAAGATATTATGAATATTAAAAAAATTACATCTTTGACAATGATGTTGACAATGATTGTTATGGTATATACAGGAATTATCCTTTTTATAGCTCCTCCAGGTAGGGTTGCAAACTGGGCAAATTGGGAAATATTTGGTTTAAGCAAATTACAATATGCTCAAATTCATTCTACTTTTATGTTATTATTTATAGTTTTTACTATAGTTCATATTTATTATAATTTTAAACCAATTGTTAGTTATATGAAAAATCAAACTAAACAGTTAGTAGTTTTTACAAAAGATATGATAGTTGCAGTTTTTCTTGTAATAGCGTTTTTAATTGGTACTTTATTTGAGATTGTACCTTTTTCAGCTTTTTTAAATTTTGGAGATGGGGTTAAAAACTCTTGGGAAAAAGAGTATGGAACTGCTCCATATTCACATGCTGAACTATCTTCAATAGATAAATTCTCTCAAAAGTTAGGTTATGATACTCAAAAAGTAAAAAAAGTTTTAGAATCGAAAAATATAAAATTTAGATCTTCTCAATCTTTATTACAAATCTCAAAAGACAACAATGTAAGCCCTCAATTTATATACAATATTTTAAAAGAAGACTTAGATAAAGAGGGGAAAATAATCCCACTAACTGGTTTAGGTAAAAAAACAGTAAAAGAGGTCGCACAAACATTAAATATCTCTGTTAAAGAATTTAAAAGCAAACTTAAAGCACTAGGAATAGAGGGTGTAGAAGAGGATAGAAAATTTAAAGAGGTTTTAGAAGATTATGATATGAGTCCAATGGATGTTATGGAAAAATTAGGTTATAAAAAAGCTAAATAGCTTCTATAACAATTCAAAAATATCCAAAGGGGTTTTTACAATATAATCTGCACCATTTTCCCATAGTTCAGATTCCTCTCTAAAACCCCATTTTACTCCAATAGCTGTCATATTTGCATTTTTTGCTGTTTTCATATCTACATCAGTATCTCCCACAAAAAAGAAGTTTTCACAAGGAAGATTAAGTGCTTTTGCAATATCTATAGCTGCCTTTGGATCTGGTTTTTTAGGGATAAATTTTTTTTGTCCGTGAATCTCTTGAATATTAAATTTACTAAAGAATTTTTCCACATATTTCACTGTAAACTCATGGGGCTTATTTGATAATACGGCAAATTTTATATTATTTGAGTGAAGTTTCTCTAAAAGCTCATAAATCCCATCATATGGTTTTGTACTTGAGTGAAGATTTTTTTCATAAATATTTTTAAAACTTTCCAATAAAGCTAAAATTTGTTTTTCATCCAAATCTTTTGGAGAACAGTTTCTTATCAAAACTTCTGCACCACTACCTACAAAATTTTTATAATCTTCTATTTTATGAATTGGAAGGTTGAATTCTTCTAAGACTTTATTTGCACAAACGGCAATATCTTCAAGAGAGTCTAATAAGGTACCATCCAAATCAAAAATAATTGCTTTGTTTTTCATAAAAATCCTAATGCTCTTTTATAATATGTTTAGAAAAAATAATTGAAAGAATAATAGCAAATAAAGTTAATATTGAACTTACTAAAAATACTACATCATAATTTTTATTCAAATCATAAATATATCCAGCACCTACAGGAGCTATAGTTTGACATAGTGCAAAAAGTAAAGTTACTAAGGACAGAACTTGAGCATTTTTCTTAACATCAAAGTGGATTGATGTAAGAAGCGTAATCAAAGAGGGGACACTCCATACAGAGATACCAAAACATATAGCAGATATCCAAATTGCTAAATAGTTTAAATCAAAAACTAAAATAAAATTAGAAACTGTTTGAAGAATAAATACTAAAATCAATGCTTTATAAGCAGTAGTTTTATCTGCAATTATTCCAAATATTAAACCAGAAAAAATACTCATAAAACCAACAAGTGTCCAAAAATTACCAGAGATAGAGGAACTAACATCATATTTAGTGATTACAGCACTTACAAAATATGTAACATAAATAGCATAGGTAAATCCAAATATCATATATAAAATACCAATTTTCCAAAAAGAGCTTATATAAAAGTATTCAAACGTTTTTGATTTTAGTTCACTCATATGATGAGAAGTGTCTTTTTTTATCCCAATTTGTGAAATAAAAGCTAATATAAGTATCACAATACTAAAAATAAACCAAGAGCTTCTCCATGCATTTAGTTGTATAAATTCTTCTACAAGTGGAACAAGTTGTCCTGAGATAACTATTGATAGACCACTCGCACTAACAACTATGCCAATAGCTTTCCCTCTTATATTTTTGGGTATCTCATTTGAAAGATAAGCCATAATAGAGATATTTGAAATACTTGCTAAAAATCCTGCCATACAATAAAACATAGAGATAATTAAATAGTTAGAACTTGTTATCATAGCCATCATAAATATTGCTTGTAAACTCATAGCACTTAGGATAAGTCTATGAGTAGGATATCTTGAATACAAAATATTTACAAACAATATTCCAATAAAATATCCTATAAAGTTTGCAGTACCTATAAAACCAACTTGAGTTGTGGAAAGTTCAAGCGAAGTCTGAAGATTTGGCAGAATCATACCGAAAGCAAACCTTCCAAATCCCAAACATGAAAATAGGATTAGAAATGCAGATAAAATTTGTTTAATATATAGTTTCAATTTTATAATTTTATTACATCATTTGGCAATTCATTTTTATCATTTTCTTGAATAGGAAAGTTTTTGATAAGAACCTCGTTACAAGCTTTTATTGCTTTTATATAACCACTTTTTAGATTATCATTTTTTACATCTTTAACAAACTCATCAACAATATCTTGCCAATAAGAATCGGTGATTTTTTCTTTTATCATACTATCTGTGATAATCTCTACATACTTTTCATCTAAACTAACAAAAAACATGATAGCTTGTTTTGTGTCAGTTTTATGAAGCCCTAAAGAGCTAAACTGTTTGTTTGCATAAATTGATGCTTTTTCATATTTATATGATTTAGGAAGAACTAAAAGAAGTGTTTTATTAAATTTAAAAAAAACAAAATAAAAAAAGATAAAACTTATCGTTTGCATTTGAAATAATCTTTGTGAATCATTTTCAAAGATAAGTGTAAAAAGTGAAACAATAACTGTGATTAAAAGAGTTATAGCAATAGTTTCAAACTTATAAGATGAAACTTGTTTTGCCATAACTGCAACAAGTTCTGCAGAACTTTGTTTTTCCAAATTCTCAATTTCTTTTGAGATTTGTTGTTTTTCATTTTCATTTAAATACATTACCATCCTCCACTAGCTCCACCGCCGCCAAAGCTTCCTCCTCCGCCACTAAAGCCACCACTACCACCACCAAAACCTCTACCAGAAGAGAATCCGTCAAAATCAGAAAAATCATTACCATATGGTGATGTATTTGGTTCAAATGTTATCTTTTTAGCATTGATTAAAACTATTACAGTTATAATTAAAAATACAATTATTGCTAAAAATAAACTCTGGGTAAAACCTATTACAAAAGTACTTGCAAATGATGCAAGTAATACTGAGAAAAAAAATTTGCGAAGTGTTAAATATTTCAATTTTTTTGTAATTGTCATTAAAATAGTAGATAAAAATGTCATTGCAAAAAATATGAAAAACCACATGAGTGAATTATCTTCTAGAACTCCATAATCACTTGGTTTGTATTCTCCTTTTATTGTTTTTATTATTGCTTTTACTGCTTTTTGTATGCCCCCATAAAAATCATTTTGTCTAAAAGCTGGTTTTAAAATATACTCTATAATCTCATGGGATATTTTATCAGTAAGTTCTCCTTCTAAGCCATATCCCACTTCTATACGCAATTTTTTTTCAGCCATTGAGATGATTAGTAAGACACCATTATTTTTGTCTTTTTGACCAATTTCCCAATACCTTCCAAGTTGATAACCATAATCAGCTATATCTTGACCTTCTAGAGAATCTAAAGTTACTACAACTATTTGATTAGAAGTTTCATTTTCATGTTTTTCTAATATTGAAGAGAGGTATTCTTTTTCTTGTGAAGATAATATTTGTGCTTGATCTACAACCCTTCCTGTAAGTTTAGGAAAGGTTATATTTGCAAATAATAAATTATGCAAAAAAATAAAAAATAGGGTAAAAAGAAATATTCTTTTCATACTAGAACTGTACTTTTGGAGTCTCTTGCTCTTGAGGTGATGCAGTAAATGTTTGTTTTACTTGTGCTTCAGGATAGAAAATAGCAGCAACAATTTTTCCAGGGAAAGTTCTAAGTTCAAGATTATAAAGTCTAACTGCTTCTATATAATCTTTTCTTGCCACAGATATTCTATTTTCAGTGCCTTCAAGTTGTGATTGAAGAGCTAGAAAATTTTTATTTGCTTTCAATTCTGGATATCTTTCCACTACTAACATCAGTCTAGAAAGAGCTGAACTCAAACTATTTTGTGCTGCTTGAAATTTTTGAAAAAGTTGTGGGTTTGATAACATCTCAGGTGTTAGTGAAATTTTCCCCACATTTGATCTTGCTTGTGTAACTTCAATAAAAGTAGATTTTTCATGTCCTGCATAACCTTTTACAGTAGCTACTAGATTTGGGATTAAATCAGCTCTTCTTTTATATTGGTTTTGAACTTGAGACCAAGCTGCATTTACATTTTCATCTAGTCTTGGTACATTATTTATATTTTTAGCAATTAAAACAATAAAGGCTATAACAATAATTGCTAAGCCAATAAAAAAAGCTTTCATCTTTAAACCTTTTTTTGAAATATGCTTATAGTATTGAAATATTGATTAATAAATAATGAAAAGGATTCTTTCTAAACAAATTTAATATTAGTTTTGCCATAATACTGTTTTAGTTTAAAAGGTTTTATATGATTACATGGGAAAAAGTGATTGCTAAGCAAAAAGAGCAAGAGTATTACAAAAATTTAAAAGAAGAGATTGATAAAAGGTATGAAACAACGACGGTATTTCCTCCTAAAAACTTAATATACAATGCTTTTTCAAAAACACCAATAGATAATTTAAAAGTTGTAATTTTAGGACAAGATCCTTATCATGGAAAAGGACAAGCACAAGGTTTGGCTTTTTCAACTCCAAGTGATATAAAAAATCCACCTTCAATGCAAAATATTTTAAAAGAGATATATGATGATTTAAAAAGACCTTCATCTTGTTTGGATGGTGATTTAACTCCTTGGGCAAATGAAGGTGTATTACTTTTAAATACAATATTAACAGTTGAAGAATCGAAAGCAAAGTCTCATCATAATCTTGGATGGGAAATATTTACAGATAATATCATAAAATTTATATCTCAAAATTGTGAGGATGTTGTATTTTTACTTTGGGGATCTCCTGCAATAGCAAAATCAAAATTGATAAATAAAACGAAACATCATATATTAACAGCACCACACCCTAGTCCACTTTCTGCATATAGAGGATTTTTAGGGTGTAAACATTTTAGTAAAACAAATGAAATTTTAGATTCAATCGGTAAAAAACCGATTAATTGGTAAGGGTAAAGTATGGAAGAAAAATGGTATTTAGAAAACACTGGCAATTTAAATCAGATGTTAAGAGTAAGGGATGATATTGATATTTATCAAACAATGCAGGATTTTCCACATTTAGTTTTGATAAACCATGATTATCATGCAGCAGATGATATAATGTTTCCTGATCCCGCTTGTATTGCTTTTTTCACTGTTTTTGAAAATAATCATTTAGAAAGTTTAGAAGAGGAAAATAAATTAGCATTGATTGCTGTAGATATTTGTGAAGGGCTTATGCAGTTTTATATCTATTGTAAAGACCCTGATGCTACTATCTATGATTCAATAGAATTTTTAAAATCAAATGATTTATATAAATGTGAATTCGAAGTAGTTTTAAATGACAAAGGAGATAGATTAGATAATCTAATCTAACTCTCTTTTTTGCCAAATATATTCTTTGAAATACCAATATCTATGAGCTTTAGATGGATATTTCTTAATATCTAAAAATACAAAATTTACAATTTTTTTATTCTCTTCATCTAAACTTGCCCCTTTTGTTAAAAACTGTGCAAATCCATTTTTTAATGTTGTAGTGATTTGTTCCTCTTTCTCTTTAAATTCAAGATAAGTCAAATCTTTTATTCTTGATACTTCTCTATTCTCTAAACCTTCTAAATAATTTTGAAATAGATTATACGCATGAGCTTTTTGTTCATTTTTTGAATTGAAAAATACTTTACTTGATTTTTCAACATCATTTTTTATATCCATTCCCATACTTATACATTGTTCAGTTACATAGTCTTGTTTGTGTTGCGTAGTTGTATCATGAATTTCTTCATGGATTACTGGCTTATTCTCAACTTTTATTTGGCTAGGTTTATCCTCTGGTATTTTTGTATTTTGGGCCGCCTCTTTTTCCTTACTAAAAAAACTTAACATCCTTCACCTCTTTGTTAATTTTTATCTTCTAAATCTTTATTTAACTCTTCTAGAAAGTTTACAAAATTTTTATTATGTAACTTTGAAATTTGCATATAAATATATACTACAATGATTACGTTTAAATGAATCATAGCTTCTTGGAAAGATAAAAATACTATTAGTAAACCGGCAATTAAAATAAATACAGGATATGCAAGTTTTATTCTATGTTCATCCTTCAAAAAATCAATTTTGTAGTCTTTCAAATTTTTTTTAATAAACTCTTTGTCTTCATTAGTTAAATCATTATTCTCTTTTAAGTTATTTAATTCTTTTAATACATTGAGTTTCTTTTTATATTGATAATATCTAACAAAAATAAAAATTAACACAATTATTGACAAAAAATTTGAGAACAACTCTAAAGGGACCTGAACGTTTTCCATGCATAACCTTAAATTATAAAATAAAAATAGATTTTATAATATAAGAGATTAGATTTTTATAATAACAAAAGAAATATTAAAAAATATAAACTTTTAAATAAAGTATAAGATTATTTATATATAATAAATTAAATTATATTAAGGAGACAAGATGAAAAAATTAATTGTATTTATGGTGTTGGGAATAACTTTATTATTTGCAAAAGTTGACTTAAATTCTGCGACAAAAGAGGAATTGATGAAAATCAAAGGAATTGGAGAAAAAAAAGCAGAATTGATTATTGAATATAGAAAAACTAAAAAAATAGAAAATGAAGAACAGTTAGCTGAGTTAAAAGGTTTTGGTCCTTCTTTGATAAAAACTATAAAAGAGGAAAATAAATAAACCTTTAATTATTTTACACTTTTTAGATTTTTAGATACAATATAAAAAAAAGTAGGTATTAACAATGAAAATATCTGTAAACTCTTTTTGCCCTTGCGGTAGTACTAAAAAATTTAAAAAGTGTTGTAAAATCTTTCATGATGGCTCAAATCCTAAGTCTGCACTAGATTTAATGAAGTCAAGATATAGTGCATATGCTGCAAATGATTATAAATATATAATTAAAACTACACATAAAAATAACAAAGACTTTAACAATAATTTTGATGAATGGAAAGAATCAATTTTAGAGTTTTCTAAAAACTGTCAATTTAAAAAACTAGAAATTATAGATTTTTCTGATGGTTTAGAAGAATCTTATGTAACTTTTAAAGCAACAATTTTTCAAGGTGGAATAGATGTATCATTTAGCGAGAAAAGTAAATTTTTAAAAGAGGAAGGAGTTTGGTTATACCATAGCGGTGTATTTATCGATGAATAAAATTTTTGAAAAAGCTTTTGAGGGAGAAGTTGGTAATATCTTACTTCTATCTTTATTTATAATTTTGTCTTTAATTACCTTTGTAATAGTTTCTTATCAAATTAATGTTGGCTTTGCAAATAAAATTACAGGTATAGTTTTTACTAATATTTTAGTTGGTAGAGTACCTGCCTTATCCTTTGGATATGCTGCTGAATTATCACATTTTGTAGTTATATTTGTCAATGTTATAACTGAGATGATATTAGTTACACTTATTTATCCTCTATTTGTTTATAGTTTTAAAGGTATGGTTAAAATCAAAATTTTGGAAGAGTTTTTTACAGAGATAAAAGAAAAAAGAAAAAATTATCAAAGCTATTTTGACAAATATGGAAAGTTAGGACTTTTTATTTTTGTTTTTATCCCTTTTTGGATGACAGGTCCAATTGTTGGTGCAATTATTGGATTTTTAATTGGAATCAAGCACTATACTGTTATAGTTGTAGTTTTTATTGCTACAATTATATCTATCTCTTTATGGGGATTATTCTTACAACAGATAATTGACTTTTTGTTGACTTTAAACACTCAGTTTGTTTGGTTATTACTTTTTATTGTAGTTGTAGCATTATTATTATATAGATTCAAAAATAAAATATTAAAAAAAGGGAATGATAAATGAAAATTTTGTTGGCACCTGCTGAAACAAAAAATGATGGTGGAGATTTAAATCCATTTTCAAAAGAAAATTTTTGCTGTGAAGAACTATTTGAAAAAAGAGATGAGATATTTAAAATTTATGAAGAGTTTATAAATAAATCAACTATAGATGAGTTATCAAAGTGGTTTGGATTAAAAAAATTAGAAGAGGTTGAAAAGTATAAAGAATCATTAAAGAATAAGCCTACTATGAAAGCTATTCAAAGATATAATGGAGTGGCTTTTGATGCTTTAGATTATGAAAATTTAGATGATAATGAAAAAAAATATATAGATGAAAATGTAATTTTATTTTCAAATTTATTTGGACCTATTTTAGCAAAAGATTTAATACCAAACTATAAATATAAACAAGGTGCAAAGTTACCTAATATAAATGTTGAAAAATTCTATATGGATAATTTTACAAATGCACTTGATGAAATAATCGGTGAAGAGGTTATTGACCTAAGGGCAGGATATTATGAAAAATTTTATAAAGTTACAAAAGCAAATGTATTAACTTTTAAATTTATAAAAGATGGGAAAGTGGTTTCACATTGGGCAAAGCATTATAGAGGTCGTGTTTTAAATGCAATAGCTCAAAACAATATACAAAACCATAGTGAGTTCATGCAAATGCATATCTCTGGTTTAAAACTAAATGAGATTCAAGAGAAAAAAAATATCAAACTACTTATTATGGATATTACTGATTAATATTTGATAATCTTTTATGAAATAAAAAAAGTAAAGCACAAAGTGTAAAAAATGCAGAATATAAAAATAGGTATTTCCCATATAATAATCCAGCAATTAAAGCACCTAGGAATCCACCTAGTCCATAAGCTACTCCATACATAAACTGTTGTGCTAACTTCTTGTTTTCATATAATGTATAAAGGAACATGATAGTTGCACTATGGTAGAGCCCAAAAGAAAATGCATGAATACTTTGTGTAATAAATGTAATAGTAATATTTTCAGGAAAAGCAAAAAGTAGGAACCATCTAAGAATAGTAATTGCTAATGAAAATTTTATGATATGTAGTAAATTCTTTTTTAATAAAGGAGCTTGAAAATATAAAAGAATTATTTCACAAATTACACCAAAAGACCACATATATGAAGTCATCTCTAAACTAATACCATGTTCAGTTTCATAAATAGTAAAGAAGTTATAAAAACCACCAAAGCTTAATTGCATAAAAAATAAACTTACCCACAAAGGCCAAAATTTAAAAAAAGAAAAAGGTTCATTGCTTGCTGATTCATCATGTTTAACATCATCATATTTTAGCAATAATAATGCAAAAAATACTGTTAAAACATTTACGGCAAGATAATAATGTAATGCAATAAAAGGATGGCTTAAAAACTGTCCTAATAATAATGCAATCACAGTAAAACCAATAGAGCCGTATAGTCTAGATTTCCCATATTTATCTTTACCCAATATTTTTATAGCAGTAACTTCTAAATATGGCAATATTAAAGACAATGATGCACCTAAAATTGCATTATTTATCATAAAAGTATAAAAGTTTGAAATTGTTAAATAAAACCCTAAAGAACAAATAACTGAAAGAAATAAAGCAAGTTTAAATACTCCTTGATTGAGTTTTATATGCTTTAAAAATAAAAATGGTGTTGCAAACCTCATTAAAGGAGCTAAAGCAAATACAATACCAATTTGCATAGATGTATATTCTAAGTCATGTAGCACTTTTGGCAAAAAAATTACATAAACCCCAACTGCTGCGAAATAAAAGAAGTAAAATGCTGATAACTTAAAAAAAAGCATTATTTATCATCAATGATAATTGTATTGGAGATTATATCTTGAAAAGTTTTTCGCTCTTTATTTGTATAGGGGATAAAAAGTAAAAAGAATGAGACTATGGCAAATAGTGTTGCTACATATCTTATTATATATTGTATTAGATTTGCTTGTTCAAGTTTAGAATTAACAAGTTTTAAGTCATAAGCTTTAAGACCAGGTGTTTGTTGTTTAATTAGCCAAAAAAGTATAATAATAAAAGAGTGTACTCCTATGATCATACTCCATCCAGCCAATCTATTTTCAGCAAAGCCTTCGCCACTACCCATTATTAAATAAATTACTATATAAAAAATAGGTGTTGTTATCAAAAATGAATCAGTTAAAAAAGCTTTCATTCTAGAGGAAAGAGATGCATAAGGAGTTTTTTCACTCTTATTTTCTTCTTTAGGAGTTGTTTTTACCCTATGTTGTTTTACATCTCTCCATTTAGCCATTTATTTATTAGTTTCCTCTACTTCCTGGTTTATAAGCGACACTACCCTCTTTACACATAGGGCAATCATCAGGAGAATACATTTCAAAAGTAAAATCATCTAGTGCAAATAATGGTTTATCTAATGGTAATTTACAATTATCTTTTGATTGAATATCACTTCCTACTCTTGAGCAAAAACCTCTGTTTGCTAAAGCAGCATATGCCACAATATTCCCACCCACTTCTTCAACTTGTTTTGCTGCTTCAAGGGCAGAACCTCCTGTTGTGATAATATCTTCACAAATAATATAGTTCTCTCCTTTTTGTACTTCAAAACCTCTTCTTATAGTCATTTCACCATCCACACGTTCAGCGAAGATAAATCTTACATCAAGGGCAGTTGCTAAAGCAAACCCAGCAATAAGTCCTCCTAATGCTGGTGAACATACTGCATCAACTTTGATACCTGATTGTTTTATTTGTTTAGCTAATTCTTCAGCTAATAATTTAGCAGTTTTAGGATCTTCCAAAACTTTTGCTGATTGTAAATAAAACTTTGAATGGTTTCCACTACTTAATTTAAAGTGTCCTTCTAATAAAGCATTTGCATCTTTGTATATTTGTTCAACGTTCATATTATTCCAATTATACTTTTAAAATTTCAGCTTCTTTAGCTTTAAATGTATCTTCAGCTTTTGCAACATAAACATCAGTAATTTTTTGAATTTCATCTAAAGCTTTTTTATTTTCATCATCAGTAATCTCTTTATCTTTATGAAGTTTTTTTACTTTGTCGTTTGCGTGTTTTCTTACATTTCTAATTGCAACTTTTGCATCATCAGTCATGCCTTTTGCTTGTTTAGCACTTTCTCCTCTTTGCTCAACTGTCATAGGAGGGAAAAATAGTTTGATTATATCTCCATCATTATTTGGATTAACTCCGATGTTAGCTTCTTGAATAGCTTTTTCAATTGGTCCTAAAAGATTCTTTTCCCAAGGATTTACAGCAATTGTAGTTGCATCTATTGCTGTTACTGAACCAACTTGATTTAAAGGTGTAGCAGTTCCATAATAATCAATTGAAACACCATCTAATACAGCTGCACTTACTTTCCCTGTTCTTAGAGTTTTGTAGTGTTGTTTTAATGCCTCGATTGATTTGTCCATATGTTCTTTTGTTTCTGTATAAATCTCTTCTAACATTCTTTATGCTCCTTTTTAATGTAAATGTATGTTGTAAAATTTGCTAAAGATTATACCATTATAAACTTTATTGTTTAGATTTAAAGATAAGAATTGTACACTTTTTTTAGCAAGAGTTACTTTGGATAAAAACATATATTTATCCAAAGTTATTTTGAAGTGAGATAGTACATATCTCTTTAGTTATTTGTTGGTGTTGTTGGAACTACAGGAACACTTGTAGGTGCTGCAGGAGCACTATTTGTTTCTGTTTTCTCAATTGGTGTTGATGGGATTAAACTATCAGTTTTAACGCTATCTACAGCACTTGACATTCTTTGTTGATTATAAATATATCCCAATGCAACAGTATTTACAACAAAAATAAGTCCTAAAATCATAGTTGCTTTTGCTAATATATTTCCAGGTCCTTTTGCTCCAAATAATGATTCATTACTACCACTGTAAGCTCCAAGACCAATACTTGAACTTTTTTGTAATAATATAGTTATTGTTATCAGTATTGCTAGAATAAATTGAACTATTAAAAGTGTTGATGACATTTTACTATTCCTTGTAAAAAAATGGTATGTATTTTACCCAAAATTTATTAAAGATAAGTTAAGATACGATTTATGTCAGTAAAAAATCAATTTTCAAAATATGCAAAAGATTATAATAATCACAATATTATCCAACAAATAGCAGCAAAAGCACTAGTTCGAGATATAAAAGGAAAACCAAAAAATATACTTGAGATTGGCTGTGGTTCAGGACAAGTATTTAAATATATTGATTGGGATATTGAAAACTATTATGCTGTTGACTTCTCCCCATCAATGTGTGAATTACATCCAAGAGATAAAAATATTCATATAAATTGTTTTGATTTTGATTCAAACGATTTTTTTGAATTTTTAGAAAACAAAAAATTTGATTTAGTTATTTCATCTTCAGCTATGCAATGGTCAAAAGATTTGAAAAAACTTATTAAACAACTTTCAAATACAACAGAAAATATAAATGCTGTATTATTTACTTCAAACACATTTAAAACTATTCAGAATATTACAGATACTAAATCTCCAATTCTTTCACAGGAAAATATAAAAGATGCTTTTTCCTCAATCTATGAGTGTAAATTTGAAGTACATAATTATAATTTAGAATTTGAAAACAAAAAAGATTTATTTGATTATATAAAGAAATCTGGCGTTAGTGGGGATAGTTCAAACCTTGATTTCAAAAATGCAAAAAAACTATTTAAAGAGTATAGTTTAAATTATTTAGAGTTTGAAGTTATATTTATTAATACCGTTTCTAAGTTGTAAAGTTCATATCTAATATATTTGAAATTTTCACTATCTTTTATTGAGGTAAGTTTAGTAAACTCTTCTAATACTCTTGAACTCTCTTGAGCTCTTTTAAAGTTTGCAATTAAAATAGAGTTTAGATTATCACGATTTTGTTCACTTTTAATAGATTCTCTTAATACATCATTTTTTACATCTCTAGAGTTTAAAAGTTTATTATAATCACTAATTCTAGCAAGATGTCGTAAGTTTTTTAATTTTGTAGAAGTATCTTTATCGTTGAATATATATCTGAAAATATCTTCGACTACTCTGATGCCTTCTCTTAATCTATTAAGATTGGCATCAATTAGTCGAAGATTGTTGTCTGTCATATTTTAAAGTGTAATAACTTTATTTAGTCATCACTATTTAATACTCCAAAAATTTGTAATAAAGATACAAATAAATTGAAGAAGTCTAAATATAAAGCAATTGCTGCTTCAATAGGTGTAGAAAAACCACCTTTGATAATTTGTTGCGTATCATAAAGAATAAACGCAGAAAATAGTAATGCACCAATACTTGCAATTCCTAATTGTAATAAAGGAGATTGGAAAAAGATATTTGAAATTGAACCTACTACTAATATAATAAGAGCAATAAACAACATTTTACCCATTCCAGAAAAATCTTTTTTCGTAGTCATTGCAAATAATGAGATTCCACCAAATGCAACAGATGTCATTAAAAATGCTTGTGCAACAATTGAAGCACCAGCAGGCATCATTAATATACCACTTAGTAAAGGAGTAATTGTTAATCCAGTCATAAATGTAAATCCAAATAAAACTGCTAAATTAATCCCTGGTTTATTTTTTACAGCAAACAGTGCAAATAATAAAACAAACTCTAAAATTACTAATCCCCAATACCAACTTCTAATAGTAGAAACTATATCTAATCCAATATAAGCTCCTGCAGTTGCTGCAAGTAGTGAACCAGCAAATAATTGATATGTAGCTTTTAAAAAGCTCATTAATTCAGCTCTAGATGAGTCTACAGAACCCTTATATTGAGATGTTTCTTGTGAAAGATAATCTCTATTATACATATTCGTCCTTTCTAATTTTTTTGATATTTTATAATGTTAGTCTTAATGTTTCCTTTAAAATAATATATTACTATTATATTATAAGTGTGTATGCTATATATAATATTGATAAAAATAAAAGTTAGCTGAGAAAAGGCGAGATAAAAGAATTCAAAAATTTAAGCTACAATTTAGGATAAACACTTGACAAAGGATAAAAAATCTATTATAATTCCCGTCCAATTTCAGAGGAACGACATCAAATAAAAAAGATGAGAGAGCCTAGGGGATGGGATGATCTT
>QKDL01000021.1 GCA_003252105.1 Arcobacter sp. | reverse complement strand
AAAATCTCTAAAGTTTGGGCATTGTATCTACTTCCGTGACAATCATCACATTTAACCATAATATCTGGTAAAAAGTGCATCTCTATTTTGATTTCACCTTCACCTTGACATTTTTCACATCTACCACCTTTTACATTAAATGAGAATCTTCCTATTTTATAACCTCTAAGTTGTGCCTCTTTAGTTTTAGTAAATAGTGTTCTTATCTCATCCATAAGACCTGTATAGGTTGCGGGATTACTTCTTGGGGTTCTTCCTATTGGACTTTGGTCTAAATATATTACCTTATCAAGTTTTTCTAATCCATCAATCTCTACTCCATCAACTTTTTTTACTTTTCTTGCATGATTTAGTAGTTCTTTTGCAACAGGAAGTAGAGTTTGAAGTATTAGTGATGATTTACCACTTCCACTAACTCCTGTAATCGCACAAAGATTTTTCAATGGAATTTTTACATTTAAATCTTTTATATTATTTATATTTACATCTTTTATTTCGATAAACTCTTCTTGAGGTCTATTATGAAGATAATCAATTTTCTTTTTCCCACTTATATATTGAGCTGTTAAGGTTTTTGCTTTATTCATCTGTTTTAAGCTACCTGCAAAAACAATCTCACCACCGTATTTCCCAGCATGTGGTCCAATATCAACTATAAAGTCTGCTTCTTTTATTGTCTCTTTATCATGTTCAACAACAATAACAGTATTCCCTTTTTCTTGTAAGGCTTTTAATGTTTTGATTAATTTATTTGTATCTCTTTCATGTAAACCAATTGAAGGTTCATCTAAAACATACATAACTCCAGTTAGTCCTGAACCAATTTGAGAAGCAACTCTAATTCTTTGAGCTTCTCCACCACTAATAGTTCTGGCATCACGTCCAAGTGTTATATATCCTAATCCCACATCAAAAAGAAAAAAGATTCTTTCTCTAATCTCTTTTAAGATAGGTGCAGAAATCATTTTATTCTGTTCATTTAGATAGTCAAAGTTTTTTTCATCTTGGAAAAAAGCATGAGCCTCTTCAATAGGTTTATTTATAATATCTGAGATGGTTTTATTTGCTACAAAAACACTTTGAGATGAAGGTTTTAGTCTATTTCCATTACAATCACTACAAACTTTTTCAGTCATAAATTCAGCCATATCTTTTTCATCTTTTATCATATCGTAGGCTATTTTTACGATACCTTCCCACTTTCTTGTAAGATTATGTCTTTTCCATGTAAATTTAGCTTCTTCTACACCTCCGTGTAAAATCGATTTTTGTTGGTGAGATGGTAACTGCTTAAATGGAATTGTAATATCAATTCCAGCTGCCTCACAATAGGCGATAAGCATTTTAAAATAAAACCCTTTATTAAAACCATAAATTATCTTAATGGCACCATCTTCAAGTGGTAACTCCTCATTAACAACTTTTTTCATATCTAAAGTGTATCTAATCCCCAATCCATCGCATGAAGGACAAGCACCTTTTGGTGAGTTAAATGAAAATGAAAGTGGTTCCAAGGGTTCAAATGAGATTTTACAATCAAAACAAGCCATATGTTCAGAATAATGTATATGCTTATCTACACCAACCTCTTCATGGTTCATTACTTCAATTTCAAGTTCTCCAAAACTCTCTTTTAAACCTTTTTCAACATCTTGTGCAATTCTATCTTTATTTTCATCTTTAATAACCACTCTATCAATAACCACTTTGATTGTATGCATTTGAGTTTTTGCTAATTCTATATCTTCATCTAGTCTTACCATAACTCCGTCAATCATAGCTCTTACATAACCTTTTCCTCTTAAAGATTCTAATAAATCTGCAAAGGTACCCTTTTTTCTATTTACTAAAGGAGCTAAGATTACAACTTTTGAATTTTCAGGTAATGTTAAAACTTGTTCAATTACGTCAGATGCGCTCATTTGAGAGATTGGTTGTCCACATTTATGACAGTGTTGTTTACCAACTCTTGCATATAAAAGTCTGAAATAATCATAAACTTCTGTAATGGTACCTACCGTTGAACGTGGATTTTTTGATGTAGTTTTTTGATCAATCGCAATAGCAGGGGTTAATCCTTCGATTCTTTCAACATCTGGTTTTCCAACTTTATCTAAAAACTGTCTAGCGTAAGCAGAAAGTGATTCTATATATCTTCTTTGTCCTTCTGCGTAAAGTGTATCAAAAGCTAAAGTTGATTTTCCAGAACCAGAAAGCCCAGTAAAAACAATAAGTTTGTTTTTCGGGATCTCTAAATTTATATTTTTTAAATTATTTTCTTTTGCATTATATATCTTAATTGTATCACTCATAAACTATCCATCATAAAAAAATTAAGCGGACATTATAACATAATAACCTATTAAAACAATGAGTGGTTTATTAACTAAATATACAACTTAATAATAGAAAAATATTATGGTTTGTAGTTCCATCCAAAATCATCGTGATAAATCATTTGTTTACTCATTCCACCATCGATTATAATGTTTTCACCAGTTATAAAACTAGATTTTTCACTACATAAAAACTGTACAGCATTTGAGATATCTTCTGGTTTTCCTACTCTTTTAACCAAATGCTGTTGATTATCTTCTAAACTCAAGTTTTGATTAAAAGTATCAATCCAACCAGGAGAGATACAGTTTACTCTAACTTTTCCTTGTAAACTTACTGCCAGAGAATGGGTTAGGGCAACTATACCACCTTTTGCTGCACTATAACACTCTGTATTTTTTTGTGATTGAAAAGCTCTTGTTGAAGCTATATTGATTATACTTGCATCTTTACTAAAATGATTTAGAAATAGTTTTGATAACATAAATGGTGCTACAACACCTAATTTTTGAGTATATAAAAACTCTTCATATCCACTATTGAATATTCCACCATTTCCTTCACATGCATTATTAATAAGATAATCTATATGATTAAATTTTTCTATTATAATTTTTGAAAAATTTTCTAAAACTGATTCTTGAGTTATATCACCTTTATAAAAATAATCATATTCGATTTTTGGTTCAATAATATCTATAATAATCACTTTTGCTTCTGATTTTTTAAAATCTTTTGCAATAGTTTCTCCAATCCCTTTTGATCCACCTGTTATGACAATTATTTTATTTTTAAAACTGAACAATTAATTACTCCTTATTATTAGGTATATTTAGTTATTATCTAAATTATGCATTTAGATAGAATTGATTTAAAATTTAGAAAATCCATATTAATTACTTTAATAGTTTTTGCACTATTTATATTTATATCTTTTATAATAGTTGAAAAATACTTTTTAGAAAATGAATTTAAAAAACAAATACAAAATAGTTTTAGTACAAATATAGAAAAAAAAGAACATGAATTAAATGAACTTTTATATAATACAAAAAGTAGTTTAAAATATATAAGTAATTTAGAGATTTTTAAAAATGCCCTAAAAACTAATAATTTTAAAAAACTAGAAGATACTTTTTTAGTTATATCCCAAACAAATACATATTTTATGCAATTAAGATTTATAGATAAAAATGGGATGGAAAAAATAAGAGTAGATAGAAATAATGAACAATTAATACCTTATATAGTACCTAAAGAAAATCTTCAAGATAAGTCAAAAAGAGATTATTTTATTGAATCATTAAATAAAAAAGAGATTTACTATTCAAATCTTGATTTAAATATTGAAAATCAAAAAGTAGAATTTCCTTTTAGGCCAACACTTAGAGTTATTTATCCAATAATAAAAAAAGATAAGTTTATTGGTGAATTAGTAGTTAATATTGAAATTGATTTACTTTTTAAATCTCCTTTTTTTGAAACTATGATATGTGATTCAAATGGTAGAGTAATTTTACCATTTAATAAAAATGAAGAAACATTTAGTAAAGACTTAAATAGTTATTTTCCTAATTTTCCCAAAGAAATTTTAGTTGATAAAAGATTTTTTCATAACAATTTTATATCATATAAACTCTCATCTGATATAAAAAACAATGTAATAATAATCTCAAAACTTAAAGATTCTTATTTTAAAAAATTTCAAAATGACCAAATGAGAATAAGGGTTTTGATTTTTAGTACTTTCTTTTTATTCATACTTGTAGTATGTTTTATTGTCTTTAGGAAAATAAATGAAATTTTTTATTTTTATTACAAATCAAAGTTAGAAGATAAAGTCAAATTTAGTAATAAAGAGTTTAATGTGGCAAATAAATTTATATCAAAAAATATTGATCCACAATTGATTCTCTCACAAATCTCTACAAGTATGATTTTAACAGATAAAAATATAAAAATCTTATATGTAAATAGAGCTTTTACCGAATTATTTGAATACACAGAAGATGAAGTATTAGGTAAAAATCCTATCTTTTTAAGTAGTGAAGATATTCAACAAAGAGGTATAGGTATTTTACGAAATTCAATACGTGAGCAAAAAAATGTTACTGTGATTTTAAGAACCTATACAAAAGATAATAAGTTAAAATATATAGAGTTAACAAGTTCTCCCATATTTGAAGAAAAAACAGGTAAAATAAAATATTATTTGGGTATTCAAAAAGATGTTACAAAAGAACAAAATATATTAAAAGAGTTAAAAAGAATATTTTAAAGGTTAATTTTGGATTATAATAATTTATATATTGTGGGTATCGGAGCAAGTGCAGGTGGTTTTGAAGCTTTGCAGAGATTTTTAACTAAAGTAGAAGTTAATGATAATCTTTGTTATGTTATTACCCAACATTTAGATGCAAATAGACCTACTTTATTAGGTGAACTTTTAAGTAAATATTCTGGATTTAAAATTTGTGCAATTGAGGATGAACAGATTATTGAAGGTAATCATATATACTATTGTCCTCCTAATAAAAATTTGATTATTAAAAATAAAAGATTTTTATTTGTTGAACTTGAAAAGAAAACACTACCTAAACCATCTATTAATAAATTTTTTAGTTCTTTAGCAGAAGAGAAAAAAGATAAAGCTATTGGAATAATTTTAAGTGGTACGGGAAGTGATGGAACTGAAGGTATAAAAGATATTGCAAACAATGGGGGAATCGCACTAACAGAAGATGAAGGTGCAAAATATTTTTCAATGCCTAAATCTGCAATAGATACGGGAAAGGTTATCGCTTCACTTCCTCCTGAACTATTAGCAGAAGGGATTTTAAATGTAATTGAAGATAGAAAATATTTTGATAAGCATTTTGAGATAGAAGATTCATTACATAAGATTTTTGATATTTTAAAAGAAGAGACTTCTATTGATTTTAGTTCATATAAAATTGCAACTGTGACAAGAAGAATAAAAAAGAGAATTATAGAAAAAAAAGCAGATGGTATAAATGAATATATTAAAATCTTAAAAGAAGATGCAGATGAAGTTTTAAAGTTAAAAGATGATCTTTTGATAATAGTAACATCTTTTTTTAGAGATGAAGATGCCTTTGAAGAGTTAAAAAAACAATTAAAAGAATTAATTGAAAAAAAGCTTGATAATAATATTAGAATATGGGTTACAGCATGTGCAACAGGTGAAGAAGCATATTCGATAGCAATTTTAGTAAGTGAAATATTAGAAGAGTTAAGTCTATCAAAAAAAGTAACAATCTTTGCTTCAGATATTAGTGATAAGATTATTGAAGAATCTAGAAATAGGGTATTTAAATTGGAAGAGTTAGAAGGAGTGCCTTCAAATTATATAGATAAATACTTTGATAAAACAAATAAAACATTTAAAGTAAATAAAAAAATTAGAGATATGATAGTGTTTTCAAAACATGATATTATAAAAGATCCACCTTTTTTAAACCTTGATATGATTAGTTGTAGAAATTTGCTTATTTATTTTAATAGTGAATTACAAAGAAGAATCCTAAGCATATTTTATTATGCTTTGAGATATGAAAGTTTATTATTTCTTGGAAAGAGTGAAACAATAGGTACATTAACTTCATTATTTACAATAGTTGATAATAAAGCAAAAATATATAGAAAATTAAATGATTTAACAAAAGTTGATATTGAAACATTGACTTATGATAAAAGAAATTCAAATCTAGGTAGAAACAATTATATAAAAAATCAGATTACAAATGTAATGGATATTGATACTTCAATTAATAAATCAATTAGTGAAAGATTTATGCATAGTGGTATAGTTGTGGATGGTTCAAACTATAATATCCTTTTTTATAAAGGGGATTGTAAAGAGTTTTTACATCATCCACAAGGTGTTCATACAAATGATTTATTCAGATTGGTTGCAGATTTTTTAAGATTAGATGTAAGAGCTACAATAAATGAAGCAAAAAAGATGAATTGTTATGTATCATCAAAAAGGATTAGAGTTCTACCTATTAGTGAACCTAAAGAGTATGTAATTATTAGCGTTTATCCTTTAGAAAAAAACAATTTAGGTGAAGATACATATTTTGTTTCATTTGAAAAAACTGTAGATTTTAGTTCAAGTATAAAAGAGGAAAAATTTGATCCAATAGATTTCAATGATACAGATCTAAGTGTACTTGAAGATGAATTATTAACTTTAAAAGAAAGACTACAGATTACCATAGAGGAGCTAGAAACTTCAAACGAAGAGTTGCAAAGCACCAATGAAGAATTACAAAGTACCAATGAAGAGCTTCAAAGTACCAATGAAGAGTTAGAAACTTCAAATGAAGAGTTGCAAAGTGCAAATGAGGAATTACAAGCGGTAAATGATGAATTGAATACATCAAATTTAGAGTTAGATTTTGCAAATAATGCTTTTGATAATGTTTTATTTAATCTTGGTGCTTATGTGGTTATTCTCGATTATAATTTAAATATTATAAAACATACTGATGGAATTAAAAAGTTTTTTGATTTATCAAAAAGTAATGATAATAATTTTTCTACTGTATTATTAAACTCTCATGTAGAGTTACCAAACTTATTAGAAAATATTAAAAACTGTTTAAATTACGGTACCGAAACTGGATATGAAATTGAGTATGAAAAAAGGAATTATTACTTTAGTATTAAAAGAATAGAGTTAGCTATGCTAAATGATAAAAATAATAATAAAGCTATTATTTTGAGTTTTGTTGATAAAACAGAATTTATTGAACAAGATAGAATAATATTCCAGCAAGCAAAACTTGTATCTATGGGTGAAATGATTGGTAATATATCCCATCAATGGAGACAACCATTGAGTATAATCACTACTATTGCAAGTGGTTTAAAACTAAAATCAGAAGTAAGTGTAGTGGATAATGAATTTATTGATGAAAATATGAATATTATTTTAAATCAAGCTAAATATTTATCTGAAACTATAGATAATTTTAGAAATTTTATTAAAAATAAAAGAGAATTTAGAAAAACAACTATTAAAAGTGTTATTAATGAAACACTAAATTTAGTTGAAGCAACATTGAAAAATAATTTTATTAGATTAATTTTGAATATTGATGATGATTTAGAGATTGAGGGTTCTACAAATGAGCTTGTTGAAGCCTTAATCAATATATTAAATAATAGTAAAGATGCCTTAGTTGAAAGGGTTAAAGATGATAGTGATAGATTTATTTTTATTACTACAAATAAAGATTCAGATTCAATTGAACTAAAAGTAACTGATACTGCTGGTGGAATTGATGAAAAAATTATACATAGAGTTTTAGAACCATATTTTACAACAAAACATGAATCTATTGGTACAGGTTTAGGTTTATCCATGGTTGATAAAATTGTTAGAGAAAGACACAATGGTAGAATAGATATATATAATGAAGTATTTGATTATAAAGATAAAACTTATAAAGGAGTAACTTTTTCATTATTATTTAAAGATACTTAATAACTAGATGATTAATTGTTACTTACCTAAGTTTTTGACAAAAATAATTTATATATTAAATAAAAATTAAACAATCATTTGATATTTTGTTACTATTATAAAAAGGTAGTATTGTTGGATATAGTAAATAGTTTTGAAATAGAGAATGAGGTTTTTTATTATTATGATTTAGAAAAAGTTATAAAAAACAATACAAGATTAAAAAAACTACCAATTGTATTAAAAATACTTCTAGAATCAAACTTACGAAAAGCAAACTCATTTCAGGAGTTTGAATCCATTATTAATATTTTTACAAATAGATTAAATAGTAAAATAAAATTTTATCCTTCTCGTGTGATTATGCAAGATTTTACAGGAGTTCCTGCTTTAGTTGATTTAGCTTCTATGAGAGATGTTATAGATCAGTATGGATTGGATCCAAAAGAGATAAATCCACAAGTTATGGTTGATTTGGTTATTGACCATTCTTTGAATATCTCTAGTTTTGGCACTAATGAAAGTTCTGAAATAAATTTAGAAAAAGAATTAGAAACATATAAAGATAGATTTAAATTTGTAAAATGGGCAAATAGTGCATTTTCTAATTTTAGAGTTATTCCACCTGGTTCTGGTATTTGTCATCAAGTTAATTTAGAGTTTTTGTCTACTATATTGCATGTTGAAAAGATTGAAGAGAAGTATTTTTTATATCCAGAAACAATTGTTGGAACAGATTCTCATACTACTATGATTAATTCTTTGGGAGTTCTAGGTTGGTCTGTAGAAGGTGTACAAGCACAATCATCAATGTTGGGTTTACCTATTTCATTTAATTTACCAAAAGTTATTGGTGTAAATCTTCATGGTATGTTAAAAGAGGGGATAACTTCATCTGATTTGGTTTTAACTTTAACAAGTATATTAAAAAAACATGGTGTAGATAAAAAACTTGTTGAATTTTATGGTACAGGGTTAAAATACTTAACTTTGGAAGATAGATCAATAGTATCTAATATGGCTCCTGAATATGGTGCAGTTTGTTCATTTTTTGCGATTGATAATCAAACTATTTCTTATTTTAATAAAACAAGAGACAACGAAGATTATGGAAAATTGATAAAAGAATATCTTAAAAGACAAAATCTTTTTTATAATCCAGAAGAGATCTTATCTTATGATGAAATAATAGATTTAGATCTTAGTAGTTTAGAACCAACAATAGCTGGACCTAAACGACCACAAGATAGATTAGAAATAAAAGGATTAAAAGATATTGTTATTACGAATAAGGGAAGATTCTTAAAAGATGCAGATATTGTTTTAGCTGCTATTACCTCTTGTAGTTCTACCTCTAATCCATATTTATTGATTCATGCTGCACTTGTTGCAAAAAAAGCTTATGAGTTTGGATTAAAAGTAAATTCACATATTAAAACATCTTTAGCACCAGGTTCATTAGTAGTAAAAGAGTATTTGGAAAAGCTTGGATTATTAAAATATTTAGAAGCTATTGGTTTTCATATAGTTGGCTATGGTTGTGCCACTTGTTATGGAAATTCTGGTGAATTAGATGAAAATGTTGAAGATGAGATAAAACAAAACAATCTAAATATCTGTTCTGTTACATCTGGAAATAGGAATTTTGAAGGAAAAATTCATTCTTTGATAAAATCAAACTATCTAATGTCTCCATCTTTAATAATAGTTTATTCTTTGATTGGCACTATGAAATTCGATTTGTTTGATGGTGTATTGGGACTAATTGATGATAAAGATATAAGATTAAAAGATTTGTGGCCTACAAACCAAGAAGTTGGAGAGTATATGCAACAATTAGATTATACTTTATATAAACAAATTTATAAAAATATTTTTAAAGGAAACCAATTTTGGCAAAATTTAGAAGTGTCAAATACACCAGTTTATAATTGGGATGAAAACTCTAATTATATTCAACCTTCAAAACTCTTTGATGAATTAACAAAAGATAAAATAAAAATAGAAAAAGCTGGAATATTAGCTATGTTAGGTGATTCTATATCAACTGATGATATCTCTCCTTTGGGACAAATTCCTTTATATTCAACGGCAGCAAAATATCTAGAAAGTCGTGGCGTTAAATCATTTGAATATAATACTTATGCTTCAAGAAGAGGAAATTCTCAAATAATGCTTAGAGGACTTTTTGAAAATATAAAACAAAATCTAATGGTATCAAAAGAGGGTGGTTATACTATGGATTATGAAGCGGGAGAGATTGTTTCAATATATGAAAAAAGTGAAAAGTATAAATCACAAAATAGAGATTTAATTATTTTTGCTGGGAAAGATTATGGAGTTGGGAATACTAGAGATTGGGCTGCAAAAGGAACAAAACTTTTAGGAGTTAAAGCAGTTATTGCAAAATCTTTTGACCCTATTCATAGAGTAAATTTAATATCTTTTGGGGTTTTACCTTTAGAGTTTATAGATGATGATGTAAAAAGTTTAAAGCTAAAAGGAAATGAAGAGATTTCAATATTTAGTGAGGAGATAAAAGAACACTCAATAGTAATGGCTACCATTCATAAAAATGGATTAGATATTTTAGTGGATTTAAAATGTAGATTGGAAAACAACGAAGAGGTTAACTACTATAAAAATGGGGGAGTTTTATCTTATTTACTTAAAAAGATGGTTAAATAGTTTTATAAACCATTATGGCAAGAATTATACAGTTCATAATTAAAATAGATTTCTTATAATTTTTAGCTCCAGTTGCATTTTTAGTTTTTATACCAAAATGTACTCCTACTAATGAAGCTAAACCTATTATCAAACCTTCTTGGAATAACATTTGACCGCTTAATGTTAATGATAAAAATCCTGCAATAGATGAAAAAATTACAAAAAATAAACTAAGGCTAGTAGCAATTTTTAAGGGATATTTCATAACAGAAACTAAAACTGGAATTAGTAAGATAGCACCACCAATACCAATACTCATTGCTATAATACCTACAAAAAATCCTAAAAGCAAAAGTAGGGGTTTACTATGAGTTTTGATTTCACATTCTGGTTCTGCAGGACTGATAAAAATTTTGATGATAGAAAATATAACAACAATTATAAATACATATTGTAAAAAAATATTTGATACAAGTGAATGAACATAACTATTTAAAAGTCCACCTAGTGAACCACCAATCCCTATAACAATACCATCTTTAAAAACATGTTTTGCTTTTTTTGAATTTAAAAAAGAACCATATATTGAACTAAATACCATTTGCATAATTGCAATTGATATTGCTTCTTTCATCATAAATCCAGCTGTTACTAACATAGGAGTAAGAATTGTTCCCCCACCTAGTCCAAAAAAACCTGAAACAAATCCAGCTGCAAGTCCAAATAGTATTAGTTCTAAAAACATCTATTCTAATTCATCAGTTTTTTTAATAGAATTCATTGCTCCAATGAATTTTTTATAAATACATTCTAAATCATGATCTTCATCTGATAAATCTATTCCATCATAGTCTTTTATAGCATGTTCAAGTAAAGCTACTCTTTTTAATAAATACTCAAACATCTCTTTATTTATATCTGGTAAATCACTGTGGTCTAGTTTTTCGTTTTTGCTTTCTCTTTTAATTACCTTTGCTGGAACACCAACTGCTGTTGAGTTTTTAGGAACATCACAAATTACAACCGAGTTTGCTCCAATTTTTCCATTTTTCCCAATAGTAATATTTCCTAAAACTTTTGCACCACTTCCAATAACCGAATTTGCTTTTATAGTAGGGTGTCGTTTACCTTTATTTAAGCTAACTCCACCTAATGTCACACCTTGATAGATTAAAACATCATCTTCTACTATTGCAGTTTCACCTATAACTACACCTATACCATGGTCAATGAATACTCTTCTTCCTATAGTTGCAGCTGGATGGATATCCATATTGCAGAAAAATTGTGTTAGACCCATAATTACTCTTGCAATTCTTGTAAACCCTTTATTATAAAGTCTATTTGCAAACCTATGGTTTATTATTGCCCATACACCAGGATAGTTAAAAAATAATTCAAGTTTTGAGTTTAGGGCTGGGTCATTTATTTTAGGTACAAAAAAATCCTCTTTTATTTGTTTCCAAAGTCCTATTCTTTTTGCTTCACTTAATATTTCTTCTTTTATTTCTTCATTTGTTTTCATAATCATAACTCCAGAATTAACTCCATGCTGTTTTTAAATAACTGTTTTGATCTAAATAAGATTTCAATATTGAATATGTATTTTTATCAAGTCTTTGTTTTAATATAGATTTTATCTCTTTAGTATCATAATCAATATCTTCAAGAATATCTATTATTTTTTGAGTTTCAAGTATTTTTTCAAGTTTAACTTCATTTTTTTCAAAAACAATATTTACTTCTGTTGGATGAGAGAAAAGATTATGTCTCATTCCAAGTATATCTTGATAAGCTCCAACATGGAAAAATGCTAAATAATATTCCTCTTTTTTTAAATCTACGTCATGTAAATATAAAGGTTTATCTTCATTAAACTCAATTTCACCATCACTATCACAAGTAATATCCCATAAAGAAGCACTTCTTGTTGGATTTTTGTCAAGATGTGTTATTGGCATTACAGGAAACTCTTGTTTAATTCCCCAAAAATCTGGAAGAGATTGAAAGATTGAAAAGTTTAAAAGATATTTTTCCTGAATTTTATTATCAATTCTTTTTAATTCTTCAAAATCATCAACTTCCAATAACCAAATAGCTTTTTTAATGATAAGGTTAGTTAAAATCTCTGCATTACTTCTATCTTCTAAATCAATATAACCTAAATCAAAAAGTTTAAGTAATGATTCTAAGTGATCAATACTATCGTGCATATATTCTAATGCTGTTTTTGAGTTTATATCATTGTATAGCTCTTTTAACTCTTCAATTAAAGGAGGGTTTAACTCTTTTAATCTTAAATGTTCAGCTTCATATTCTGCTGAAAAAAGTTCAAGTACAGGGGCAATTAGTACTGTTGATGGAGCAGATATAAATCTTCCTGATTCAGTAAAAATATTTGGTTCATCAACACCTTTTTGTTTTGCAATATTTTTCAAAGTAAAAATAACATCATTTGCAAACTCTTGAAGGTTGTATTGAGTTGTTCTTTGAAATTGAGAGTATTCAATTGCCAATCCACCACCAATATTAATAGAATTTAAGTTATTTGCTCCCAGATTTTTTAGTTCGGCATAAATATGACCAGATTCTTTTAAAGCATTTTTTAGTGGCTTAATAGTACTCATAGATGAACCAATATGGAAATGAATCATAGTAAGTATATCTGTTAAATCTTTTTCTTCCAGCATCTCAAAAGCTTCTAATATCTCTGTTGAGCTTAAACCAAATTTTGAATCAATCCCACCAGATTTTGCCCACGCACCACTACCACTGTTAAATAATCTTACTCTTAAACCAATGCTTGGTGTAGGTAAAGAGGTTTCCTCTTCAACTTCTAAAATTGTTTCAAGTTCATTTAAACCTTCAATAATAACAGTAATATCATGTCCCATTTTTTTTGCAATGAAAGCAAGATGAATCATCTCTTTATCTTTGAATCCATTTACAGTGATTGGTGCACCAATTTTGTTGTATGTCATAGCTAAAAATAGTTCAGCTTTACTTCCTGCTTCTAAACCATAATTATATTTTTCACCTGAATTTATAAGCGGATGTAAAAAGTTTGGTAATTGGTTTACTTTTAGAGGAAATACTGCATTAAATTTTCCTTTATAATCATACTCTTTTATTGCATTATGATATAAAGTAAACAGTTTATTTATCTGTTTTTCAATTAAATGAGGAAACCTCAATAATAAAGGTCCTTTGTAATCCTCAGCTCTTATCTCATTTACTAAAGATATCAATGCAGGTTTTGCAGCATAGTTTATCTTTACTACACCATCTTCTATTACAAAATTATCATCTGACCAAATGTCAATTCCATAAGTTTCCAAATTTAAAAATCCTCAATTTTAATAGTTTTTTCTTCTTGTGTAACTAAATTTTTTGTATAAATAGTTCCATCATTTAATTCATTTTCACCAATCAAAGCTACAATTGTAGCTTCACTTTTTTCAGCAATTTGAAAATGTTTTTTAAATCCTCTTGGAGAGTATTCAATAATTGTTTTTGTATTTTTTCTTTTTTCAATTGCAATTTTTGTTAATAAATTAAGTGCATTTTCATCTAAAGCACCTAAATAAATTACATCTTCTTTTGTTTCATTTATTTTAACAAGTTCTAGTAACCTTTCGATTCCAATTGCAAAACCTATTCCAGCTGTTTGTCTTCCTCCAAGAAATTCAACCAATCTGTCATATCTTCCTCCACCTGCAATTGCACTTTGTGCTCCAATCTCTGAAGAGGTAAACTCAAAAGCAGTTTGAGAATAATAATCTAATCCTCTTACCAAGTTTGAATCAATCTCATACTCAATATTGTTATAGTCTAAAATCTCTTTTAACTTTACAAAATCTATATCACATTTTGCACATAAATTATTTGTAATTTTAGGTGCATTGTATAATAGTTTTTGACAGTTTTCATTTTTACAATCAAGCACTCTTATGGGGTTTGTCTCAATTCTTCTATTACAATCTTCACAAAGCTCTTCTTTAAAATCTGTTAAATGCTTAACTAGATTATCTCTATACACTGGCATACACTGAGGGCATCCTAAAGAATTTAATTGTAATTTAAACTTTATTTGGAAAAAATCAAGTATATTTTTTATCATCATAATGATATTTGCATCTTCATAAACAGAGCTTACTCCAAACACTTCACAACCAAATTGATGAAATTGTCTAAGTCTACCTTTTTGTGGTCTTTCATATCTAAACATTGGTCCATAATAGTACCATCTATAAGTTCCCCCAGCTCTATCAAATTTGTTTTGAATAAAACTTCTAACAACTCCAGCAGTTCCTTCAGGTCTTAGACAAACGTCATTTTCACCTTTATCTATAAACTGATACATCTCTTTATTTACGATATCAGAGCTTTCTCCTACACTTCTTTTAAATAAAGCAGTCTCTTCTAAAATAGGTGTTTCTAAATAGCTAAATCCATAATTTCTTGCAATTCTTGATGCATTTTCAATAAAGTAAGTAAATAATTCACTATCTTTACCTAAAATATCATTCATACCTCTTAAACTTTGGATATTTTTTTTACTCATTAATAAATTCCTCAATCTCTTTTGCAATCTCTTCAATACTTAAACTAGCATCTATAAAACGATGGTTTAGATTAAGCATTTTTACTGTTTTTTTCATTCTATCTTGAATATCTATAAGATACTCTATTCCTCTTGATTCTATGGAATCATTCTCTTTATTGCCTAATCTTCTAATCAATTCTTCTTTTGTTAATTCCAATAATACTACATGAGAAGGTAGTACATTGTCTGTTGCAATTAAATTTAATGATACAACCACTTCAAGGGGAAGATTAGATGCATAAGCTATACCACTTATTATACTTCTATCACTTATAACTATTGATGATTTATTTGGTTTAACAACCTCTTCAATATGTTCTGCCCGATCAGCTAAAAATAAAAACATTTCTGCAATTTTACTTTTTGCTTCACCATTTAAAGCCATTTGTCGTAGTTTAAGCCCTATTTGAGTTCCCCCTGGCTCTTTAGTGAAAACTGCTTCTTTATGTTTTTCTTTCAAAATATCTAATTGGGTTGATTTCCCAGCAGTATCAATTCCTTCTATTACTACATACATTCTAAAACCTCTTTAGGAACCAAATGTTCAAATTTACCTTTAAATCTAATAAGTTCCCTTACTATTGTGGAACTTACAAAAGCATTTTCTAATGTTGGCATTAAATAAAGTGTTTCAAGGTTTTTATTGATTGATGAATTAGCATATCCCATTTGAAGTTCATATTCAAAATCAGAAACAGCTCTAAGACCCCTTATAATTGTATTTATTTTTAATTCTTTTGCTAAATCAACTAATAAAGTATCAAATCCAATAACAATAACACCTTTTAAATCTTTTGTAGCAGCTTTTGCAAATTTAACTCTTTGTTCATGGGTAAACATTGGACTTTTTAATTCACTTTGAGCAACTGCAATTACAACTTCATCAAATATATTTGCAGCACGTTTAATAATATCCATATGTCCATTTGTTATAGGATCAAAAGTACCACTATATATTGCTTTTTTATATGATGCAATCAAGTTTTTATCCCCTTTATTTATCTTTATTTCCATCTTTCGTATAGATTATGTTCTATTTTTAATAGGTCTAAGTATTTACCAATCAAGTAATTTTCCATATCATCTAAAGTTCCTTGATTTGAATAATATGCCAATATTGGAGGAGCAATAGTAACTCCTAGATTTGATAGTTTAAGCATATTTTCTAAAGCTATTGATGATAAAGGCATCTCTCTTGGAGCTAAAATAATCTCTCTTTTTTCTTTTAACATTACTGTAAATGCCCTTGTTACAAGTGAATCTGAGATTCCTACAGAACATTTAGCTAAAGTATTCATAGAACAAGGCAGTATGATCATTTTATCAGTTTTAAATGAACCAGATGAAATAGATGCTTCAATTTGAGAATCTTTAAATAACACAGTATTTTTTCGATTTTTTAAAATAGTTTTATAATCAATATCCTCTTCAAGATGAAGCGATTTTATGGCACTTTTAGATAATACAACAAATACTTCTATATTTTTTGGAAGTTTTTCTATAAGTTTTAATCCAAGTTTTGTCCCACTAGCACCTGTAATAGCAACAACTAATTTCAATTTAAAACCTTTGTGACTCTTATTAAGTTGTAGATATTACCCAAAAAATTCTTTATTTTCAAAGGTGGATAAAAAACAATGAAAAATATTATAAAAATAAATTTAAAATTAAACTAATATTAAGAAAAGATTAACTATCATTTTGTATAAGAATTAAAATAAAAAATTAAACATTATGTTAATTTTTTATTTTATAATAATATTTTTTGTAAAAGGATTAAAGATGTCTAAAATTTTAACTTTTGTCAGGGTAAATAAAAATAATGATGAATATACAAATGAACAAAAGGAGAAGTTGGATTTGTATGTTTCAAAAAATAGTTTTCAAATTTATCAGTCAATTGAGATTGAGATAAATACACCTGATGAAGAAAACAAAATTTTAGATTTATTAAAAAGGTGTGAACCTAAATCTACATTGATAGTTTATGACTTAAATGTATTTGGTAGAACAATTGAAACAATTTTAGAAATAGTTAAATTTTTACTTTCTAATAAAATTAGAGTTATGGTTGTTAAACAAAATTTAGATTTAATTGATGACAAAGATATGTTAACTCAAATGATTCTTGGAATGATCTCTATGACTTTAAATCTAGAAAAAGATTTAATGAGTTTAAGAACAAAAGAAGCATTAACAGCAAAAAAACTAAAAGGTGAAAGTTTAGGTAAACCTAAAGGAACAATTCAAAAATCAAAATTTGATAAACAAAGAGATAAGATAGAAGAGCTTCTAGCAGTTGGTTTATCAGTTAGAAAGATTGCAAAACTACTTGGATATAATAATCACATTGGTTTAAATAATTATGTTAAAAAAAGAAACATTAGAGACCGTTTGCCTAATACTTTGGATATAGCAAGTTAAAATATGTTTGCTATATACAATAACAATGGCTTAAACTTTAGAAGTACCATTGATAACTTATATAGTTTACCAAATGTTGATGCATTAGCAAGAGTTAGAAACAATGTAGAAGAGGGGTTACCTAAAGACCACTCTTTGAAAAATAGAAAAAAACTTTATGAAAGTAAAGATACAAAAAAAGCTGAGGCTATTTATAAAAAGATAGCTAATATTGATACTACAGTTCCAATATTTAATGTTGCAGATATTATGACTTTAGATGTTATAACTTTAAGTGAAGAAAATAGTTTACAAGAAGCTTATAATATTATGATAGAAAATGATATAAATCAAATTCCAATTATAAGTAGTGAAACAAATCAAGTTACTGCTATGGTTACTTATAAAATGATATTAGATATTTTGATGAATGATATAGATTATGTACAGTTTAATTTAGCTAAAGCACTAAAAGATTTAGATTTAAATGATGTAATAACTGCTGATCCTATAACTGACATAAGACGGGTTGCAAAGGTTATGGTAGATTTTGGTTTAAGTGGGATACCAATAGTTGATCAAGACGATAATCTAAAAGGTATAGTATCAAGAGCAAGTATTTTAAAAGCAGTATCAAATACACCTCCATTACAAATATGGGGTTAAATATATAATTTTCTTATAATAAATATTTTTTTATATTTACTATTTCTTATATTTTAAAAGCTTTTACTATAAATTTTTTTATATAATTGCTCCATGAAAAAACTGTATGGACTTTTACTTACTTTAGGAGTAGCACTATTAGCTACTTTTTTATCATCATTTATCCCTATCGGAACTATTGCATTAGCAATTATTTTAGGTGCTGTTTTTTCAAACAGTGTAAAAATACCAGAAAATTTTAATGATGGAATTGTTTTTAGTGAAAAAACACTTTTAGCTATAGCCATTGCTTTAATGGGAATTAATCTAGATTTTAATGTTTTAACCAAACTAGGTTTTGGAACAATATTTCTTATAATCATCTCTTTATTATTAACTTTAGTATTTTCATTTTATATTTCAAAGAAAAAAGATTTTGAAAAAAACTTTGGTTTAATTCTAGGTATAGGAAATGGAGTTTGTGGTAGTGCGGCAATTGCAGCAACAAAAGATATTGTAAAGTTAGATAAAGATAAATCTGCAATTGCAATAGCTATTGTTAATTTACTTGGAACTGTTGGATTGATCGTATTGCCTTTGATTGGTGTTTTATTAGGTTTTAATGATGTTCAAATAGGTATATTACTTGGAAATACATTACAATCAGTTGGACATGCAGTTGCCGCAGGTTTTGGAGTAAATGAAACAGTAGGTCAAAGTGCAACTATAGTAAAGATGGGAAGAATTTTACTTTTAACTCCTCTTATAATCTGGCTTATTTATTATACTTCAAAACAACATATATCAGAGAATAAAAGTTTAAGAAAAATACAGATTCCAAAATTTATATTTGGATTTATATTTTTCTCTATTTTAGCTTCTACTCAAATTATCCCAGAAACTATGGTTAAATATATTTCATGGATTGGGGAAGCTACATTATTGATGGCAATGAGTGCAATAGGATTAAAAATCAGTTTTAAGGCAATAAAACAAACTGGATGGGAAGCTTTTATTTTAGCTGGGTATATATTTAAATTTCAAATTATATTATCAATAATTTTAATTGCTATATTTTCATAAAACAAAAATTATAATTTAGATTGAACTGATTAAAAAGATACCTTAATACTTACTTCAAACTAATTATTGTAAAATATCCAACTTTTAGAACTAAAAAATATATATTTAGATTGGAGATTTTATGAAAGTATTATTATTAAAAGATGTTAAAGGTACTGGTAAAGCTGGTGAAGTAAAAGAAGTAAAAGATGGATATGGAAAAAATTTTTTAATTTCAAAAGGTTTGGCACTTCATGCAACAGAAGAAGTAATAGCTAACTATAAAGAGGAACAAAAAATAATAGCTGCTCAAGAAGCAGAAGAGATTGCTGAGGCTAAAGCATTGGCAGAAAAAATAAATTCTACAAAATTAACTATAAAACATCAAATTGGTGCAAATGGACATTTAATAGGTTCAGTTACAAATAAAGAGATTAGTGAAGCGTTAAAAGAAGAATTTGATATTGATATAGATAAAAAAGTAATATCTTTAGTTGATAAAATTAAAGCAGTAGGAATTTTTGAAGCAGATTGTAAATTGGGACATGCAGTACATGCAACTTTAAAAGTTGATGTAATTGGAGCATAATAAATGTTTGAAGCTACTACAATACTTGCTTACAAAGGACAAAACAAAGCTGTAATAGGTGGTGATGGACAAGTAACTTTTGGAAATACTGTTTTAAAAGGTAATGCAACAAAAATTAGAACCTTATATAAAGGTCAAATATTAGCAGGTTTTGCAGGAAGTACAGCAGATGCTTTTAACCTTTTTGACATGTTTGAAACTCATTTAGAAACTACAAAAGGTGATTTATTAAAAGCGGTAATTGCATTTTCAAAAGAGTGGAGAAAAGATAAAGTTCTTAGACGTTTAGAAGCTATGATGATTGTTTTAAATAAAGAACATATTTTTATCTTAAGTGGAACAGGTGATGTTGTTGAACCAGAAGATGGAATGATTGCTTCAATTGGTAGTGGTGGAAACTATGCAATTTCAGCTGCAAGAGCATTGTCTAAACATTCTGATTTAAATCCTGTAGATTTAGTAAAAGAATCACTTATGATTGCAGGGGAACTTTGTATTTATACAAATCAAAATATTAAAATTTTAGAGATTGAGGATTAATAAAATATGGATATGACACCAAAACAGATAGTATCTTATTTAGATGATTATATTATTGGTCAAAATAACGCAAAAAAAACTATTGCTCTAGCTTTAAGAAATAGATATAGAAGAATGAGAGTAACTCCTGAACTTCAAGAAGAGATTATGCCAAAAAATATCTTGATGATAGGAAGTACAGGTGTTGGTAAAACTGAAATAGCTAGAAGATTGGCTAAAATGATGGGATTACCTTTTATAAAAGTGGAAGCATCAAAATATACAGAAGTTGGATTTGTTGGTCGTGATGTTGAGTCTATGATTAGAGACTTAGTATATGAGTCAATAAATTTAGTAACTAGAGAATTTGAAGATAAAATAAAAGATAAATTAGATAATGAAGTTATAAAACAAATAGTTGAAAAACTTGTTCCTCCTCTTCCTGAAAGTGCTAGTGAAAGTGCAAGGGAATCTTTTATAAAAACTTATAATAAAATGGAAGAAAAAGTTATCTCTGGTGAGATTGATGATAGAAAAATAGAGATTGAGATTCCTAAAAAAACTCATGTTGAGATTATTGATTCATCAATCCCAATGGATATGAGTTCTATGCAAGAAAGCCTAAATAAAATGTTAGGTGGATTAAATAAAGAAAAAATTAAAAAAGAGGTAACTATAAGAGATGCTAAAATTCTTTTGAAAGAGAGTGCTAGTGATAAGTTACTTGATAAAGAAGCTATTAAAATAGAAGCAATTAAAAGAGCTGAAAATGGTGGAATAATCTTTTTAGATGAGATTGATAAAATTGCTACAAGTTCTAAAACTCAAAATCAAGATCCAAGTAAAGAGGGTGTTCAAAGAGATTTACTTCCTATAGTTGAGGGAAGTAGCGTTCATACTAAATTTGGTCAAGTAAAAACAGACCATGTTTTATTTATTGCTGCAGGTGCATTTCATGTTAGTAAACCAAGTGATTTATTACCAGAGCTTCAAGGAAGATTCCCTTTAAGAGTTGAACTTGAAAATTTAGATGAAGAAGCATTATATAAAATTTTAACTAATACAAAAAATTCTTTACTTAGACAATATAAAGCATTATTAGAGGTAGAAGAGGTTGAGTTAGAGTTTGATGATGATGCGATAAAAGCCTTTGCTAAATATGCAGTTACAGCAAACCAAAAGACAGAAGATATTGGTGCTAGAAGATTACATACTGTAATTGAAAAAGTAATTGAAGATATCTCTTTTGAAGCTGATGAAAAAAAAGGTGAAAAAGTTATTATCACAGAAGAGCTTGTAAAAGAGAAGCTTGACGATGTTATTGAAGATGAGGATACAGCAAGATATATCTTGTAGTAATTTAATTATTTTTTAGCTAGAATTAGATAGCTTTCTAACAAATAATGGAGTAGTTTATGAAAATTGTAACTTTTAATGATATAGATGAGTCTTTAATAGATACTAAGCATAGTGTTGAGCATTTTCAAAGTGGTAGTACAGGTGAAGCTCAAATTGCTATTTTAGATATTAATACTATTTTTGACTATGAAGAAAATAAACATGAGGCATGTGCTGCTAAATATGTTTCTATTGCAATTATAGATGATGATAGTGATTATGAAGCTTTTAAAAATTTTGGTATTGATGCTTGGATAAAACAAGAAGATTTATCAGATATTAATGGACTACTTAACTTAATTGAAAAAAGGTATTTCGCATAATTATAGATTCTCATTGTCATCTTGACAACAGCCAATATTATGAGGATATTGATGAAGTAATAAATCGTGCGCTTGAAAATGGTGTTAAAGGTTTTTTAATACCTGGTGCTGATTTTGCAGATTTGCCAAAGGCTATAGAGCTTGCTGAAAAATATGATGAAGTATATTTTGCTGTAGGAATCCATCCATATGATATGGAAAAATATGATGAAAATATTATGGATAAATATATAACTCACCCTAAATGTATAGCTGTGGGTGAATGTGGTTTGGATTATTATCGTTTACCAGAAGATGAAAAAGAAAAAGAAGAGAATATAAAACAACAAAAAGAGGTTTTTATAGCTCAAATTGAGTTTGCAAAAAAAGTAAAAAAACCTTTGATCGTTCATATAAGAGAAGCTTCCAACGATTCAAGACAAATATTAGAACAATACAATGCCAAAGAAGTAGGTGGAGTTTTACATTGTTATAATGCAAGTGAACATCTATTGCCTCTTGCTAATCATGGTTTTTATTTTGGTATAGGTGGTGTTCTTACTTTTAAAAATGCAAGAAAACTTGTAGAGGTTTTACCAAAAATACCAAAAGACAAATTGATTTTAGAAACAGATTGTCCCTATTTGACACCCCATCCTCATAGAGGAAAGAGGAATGAACCTTTTTATACAACATTTGTAGCAAACAAGGTTTCAGAACTTCTTGAAATGCCTCTTGAAGAGGTCGAAACTTTGACTACAACAAACACAAAAAAATTATTTAAGCAATTTTCTACCATAATTTAGATAAAATCTTACCTATTTCATAAGTAGGATTTTATTTGAAGATATTTATTATATTTGTTATCTCATTATCAGTTAATCTTTATGCTTCATTAATTGGTTCAAATTTTTCTCAAAGAGATTTACAGATATTAGAAGATCTAGATATAAAGGCTTCTTTTATCACTGATTATAAATTGCAAGAGGTTTATAGCCAATTATCGAGTAAAAGAAGTACAAATTATTACATCGAAAAATTTAATAAAGCATCACTTTTTGTACCAAGATTAAGAGATATATTAAGACATGAAGGGATTCCTGACGTTTTTATATATATGGCTATGGCTGAGTCATATTTTACAATAGATGCAAAATCAAGAGCAAAAGCTATTGGACTTTGGCAGTTTATGAATAGCACTGCAAAAATGTATGGACTTAGAAACGATTTATATGTTGATGAGAGAATGGATTTAGTTAAATCAACATATGCTGCAACAAAATATTTAAATAGATTACACGATATGTTTGGGAAATGGTACCTTGCAGCAATTGCATATAATTGTGGTGAAGGTAGGGTAATAGAAGCAATTACTAGAGCGACAATTGATATGTATATTGAAAAATTTCCTTCAATGAAAAAAGATAAACAAGTAAAAGAGTTTAGAAAAATTATTAGTGAATATCAGAGAAAGCATACTGGTTTTGGTGATTTAAAAGATGTTTATAAACAAGTATTAACATGGAATTTAAAACCAGATGTTGAGTATCTTCTAAGAGAACAAAAAAATCTATCAAGACAATATCTTCCAAATGAAAGTAGAAGATATATTAGAAAAATCATATCTCTTGCTATGTTAAATTCTCAAAATTTTATTAAACATGAAGATAACTCACATCTATTAAACTTAGGTATCTCTACAACCGTTGCTACAATTCCTGTAAAAGGTGGAACTCATCTTAAAGATATTGCAGAAAGTATTGGTATGAAATATGAAGAGTTATATAGATTAAATAGTCATGTTAAACAATCAATTATCCCTCCTAACGAACAATATTATACTATCAATATCCCATACAGTAGGCTAAATAGATTTAATCAAAATAAAGATAAAATAAAAACAACTAAATTTGCGATTCATGTAGTAAAAAATGGAGATACTTTATATGGGATTTCAAAAAAATATAAAGTTCCATATAAAATCATCAAAAATTATAATAAATTAAAAAATGATAGATTATCTTTAAGACAAAAAATAGTTTTACCAATACCTGAAGATATGATTAAGATGTTTAGTTTTAATAATACAAAGAAAAAACATTATATTGTAAAAAGTGGAGACTCTTTATACTCTATTGCAAAAAAGCATAAAATTGATATAAAAAAGATTATGAAAGATAATAATCTAAAAGATACACAATTGAGAATTGGAGATAAACTTGTTATTAGATAAAAAATTTAAATATAGATCTATTGTTTTACCTTTGACTTTAATTTTATTTGCTGGATGCTCTTCTAAATCAGTATCTTATTCTGGATATGGTGGTGGATATAAAAGTGTAGGTAAACAAGAAATTAAAAATTCAAAAGCTATGCATAGAGCTACTATGAGACCCTATAAAATTGCTGGTAAGTGGTATTATCCAACATTAGCAAAAGTAGGAGATAATCAAAATGGTATTGCTTCATGGTATGGTCCAAATTTTCATGCCAAAAAAACCTCAAATGGTGAAATTTACAATATGTATGCTATGACAGCAGCTCACAAAACATTGCCTATGAATACAATGGTAAAAGTAGACAATATTGAAAATGGAAAATCTGTAGTAGTTAGGATTAATGATAGAGGGCCCTTTGTTAGTGGAAGAATCATCGATTTATCTAATAAAGCCGCACATTCAATAGATATGGTTGCAAAAGGAACAGCAAAAGTTAGATTAACTGTTTTAGGATTCCATGCAAAAATTGCGCAAACAAAACAAGAGAAAGAGGAAACTGCAACAGTTGGTAAATATTATGTTCAAGTTGGTGCATTTAGAAGATATGAAGGTGCTGAAATTACAAAAAGAAAATTTGAAATGGTTTTAGATAGTGGATATAATGTTGTTATTAAAAAAGGTATTTATTTAGATGAACCTATAAATAGAGTTTGGGTTGCTGGCTTTAGATCAGAAGAAGAGGCAAAAGACTTTAAAGTTAAAAATGGTTTAAATAGTGCTATGATTATTGCAGAATAGGAAGTTTTATGACAGAATTAAATAGAAAAACAAAAGAAACTGATATAAAATGTCAAGTTGATATTTGTGGTAATGGAACCTCAAATATAAATACAGGAATTGGATTTTTTGACCATATGCTAGAGGCTTTATCTAAACATAGTGGTATTGATATAACTTTAGAGTGTAAAGGTGATTTGCATATAGATTTTCACCATAGTGTGGAAGATTGTGGTATTGTTTTAGGTAAGGCTTTAAAAGAGGAGATATTTCCTATTGAAAAAGTTGAAAGATATGGAAATGCTACAGTAGTTATGGATGAAGCAGCAACTACTTGTGCACTTGATTTATCAAATAGACCTTTTTTAGTTTTTGAAGTAAATGTAACTGGAAAAGTAGGGGAGTTTGATACAGAATTAGTTGAAGAGTTTTTTAATGCACTTGTAATGAATTCTGGAATAACTTGTCATCTAATTCAAGATAGAGGAAGAAATAAACACCATATAATAGAAGCAAGTTTTAAAGCCTTTGCTGTGGCACTTAGAAGAGCTTTAGCTAAAAATGAAAAGTTGGGTATTCCTAGTACTAAAGGTGTTTTATGATCGAATTAATTGTACTTGATGTTGATGGTACATTAACAAATGGTCAAATTATTTATACTAATAGTGGTGATGAGATAAAAGCTTTTGATGTTGCTGATGGTTTAGCGATTGCAACATGGACAAAAAAACTTGGAAAAAAAGCAGCAATTATTACAGGACGAAACTCTAAAATAGTTGAAAGAAGGGCAAAAGAGTTAAATATAGAACACTTTTATCAAGGTGTTCATAACAAAGATGAAGTTTTGGAATCTATTTTAAAACAAGAGAACTTATCTTGGAACCAAGTAGCTGTTATTGGGGATGATTTAAACGACTATAAGATGCTTAAAAAAGCTGGTTTATCATTTACTCCTGCAAATGGTTCTAAATATATAAAAGATATAGTAAATATCAAATGTCAAAGTTTTGGTGGAAGTGGTGCAGTAAAAGAGATGATTGAGTATATTATAAAAGAAGATGGAATAGAAGAGGATTATATAAACGCATGGTTATAAGAATCTTTGTATTGTCATTACTTTTGATTTCATTGTTAACTTATTTTGTACCTGTTGATAATAGAAAAAGTGACAGTAAGCAAGATGATATTGCTTTATTAGTATTTGATAATGCTATAATGTATACATTAACAACTGAAAGTATGAATAGAGTTGTCAATACAAAAAAAGCTGTAAGATACAAAACAAAAGATGTGATGTATGATAGTTTTTTAACTTTGAAATCTAAAGATAAACAAAACAAAGAGATTACAGATATGCTTTATGCAGATTTGATAGTAAAAAGAGATTATAACTTTAAATTTATAAATAATGTAAAGTATAAAAGAGATGATTATATTACATTAAACACTGATGAATTAGTATATAATGCAAAAGATAAAATTGCAACAAATACTATACCTTTTAATGGAACATATTATGACCATAAATTAAAAGGTGAAAATATATATTTGAATTTAAATGATTATAATTTTAAAGCAAATAATACACATTTTGAAATTAATTTAAAACAATAAGGGATTTTAT
>QKDL01000062.1 GCA_003252105.1 Arcobacter sp. | reverse complement strand
ATTATAGTTTTCTCCATTATCAGCTAGATAATCATCTATTGTATCTACTGTGAAAACTCCTGATGAACTGATGAACTGTTTTGAGATATTGTTACAGATATTGTATCACCATCATTATATTGAGTATCACCATTTTGTGTAGTTCCATTTTTATATACTACTGTTACTGTTGTATCGTTTGAAACTACTACTTCATTTCCATTTTCATCTATTAGTTTTACTGTATATTGTGTTGTTGTATCTCCCTCATTTACACTTTCAGGTCCTTGGATAATTGCATATACTGTATCTTCACTTCCATAACTTCCTTCATCAGGGCTAGTTTCATTTGGCTCATTATCTAAAATCGTTCCTGTAACACTACTATTTTCCTCATCAATAAAAATACCATAAGTATTATTTTCTTGTTGAATATCTGTTATTGTTACTATATAAGTTTCATCACTTTCATTAAAATAATCATCTATTGTTGAATTTTGTATTGTTTTACTATTTCCATCAGATGAAGTGAATATTACTGTTGTTTCACCTATATAATCTAGCCCTTCTATTGCACCATTTGTGTCAGCTGGAGAATAAGATAAAGTGATTGTTATTGTTTCATTTTCTTCTATTACAAAAGGAGTTTCATTATTATTTTCATCAAGAGTATATAAAGAGATGGTATGCTCTAAAGTTCCACCTTCTGCAGTTGTATCATTATTTGAAATTTTTACAAATACTGTTTCACTATCATATATTGTTGTGGTAACATCTTTATAGTTTCCATCAATATCTCCTAAAATGATATTTTCAAATTCACTACTTTGTACATCATTAATTGATAAATTGAAATTTTCTTTATCATCTGATTGTTCATCTTTTATTGTATCTACAGTAAAACTATTTTGCGAATTTCCTGCTGGTATTGTAATAGAGATTGTATCGTTTTCATTATATTGTGTATCACCATCTTGTGTAGTTTCATTTTTATATATTACTGTAACTTGAGTATTTTGAGTTACAACTACAGGATTACCATCTTTATCTATTAGTTTTACTGTGTATTGTGTTGTTGTATCTCCCTCTTTTACACCATCAGGTCCTACTATTATCGCATAAATACTATCATTTTCATCATATCCACCTGGTTCACCACCAGTATTTGAAGGATTACTATTATCTAAAATAGTACCAATCCCCTCAGGTTTTCTTACTTCAACATCTCCAATAACATCCGAGATTGTAACTTTTAATGTTTCCCCATTGTCTGCAAAATAATCATCTGCAATTGGTACTTTTATTATTGCAGTTTTATCTCCTTGAAGTATTGTAATAGTTCCACTTATCTCATCATAATCTTCATTTGCTGTTGCTGTTAATTGTGAAGTTTTATAGTTGAATGTTACATCTTCTGTAATAGCTCTATCTAAAGAAACTGTAAAAATCAAAAAACCTTCACTTTCATATGCACTAACATCATTTATACTTAAAGTAACACTTGGAATTGATGGTGGAATAGGAGGGATAACCTCTGGTATATCAGGTCCTGAATTAGTTGGTATATTTGGTGTATCTGTAGTAGGAGAGAATGGGTCAGTATAATCTGTAGTACTATGGTCTGTTTCTAATCTATTTTCAGACTCATTTTTAAATAAAGCTTTATCCTCAAAAATTTGTGTTCTTGCTCTAAATGTAGCATCTCTTAAATCACTTATTACATCAGTAATGTTTCCATCTCTTTGTTGAAAGTTAGCATCTACAGCTTCTTCATCTTCAACTTTTTCTTTCCCCTCAGCAGTCTCTTCTTCAGTTACATCTTTATTATCAATATTATTTTCATCTTTTGCATCTTCTTTATTATTTTTAAACTGAGCATCTCTTAAATCACTTACTACATTTTCTTGAGCATTATATGAGTCAGGATTTAAATCTAAACCTTCTCTTGTAAAAAATAATTCTTCTGTACCAAATGCTGTTTCAATCAAAGAGGAATCTATTAATTGCTCTTGTCCTGCACTTAATACAATCACATCATTTCCAGAAAGTTCAATCTCTATTTTAGAAGATGAAGTATTTGTACTATCTCCATAAACTGTATCATTTTCATAAATAGTATCACCTACTTTTAAAATCTTTATATTTCCATTTTCATCTTTTACATGAAAAGTTCCATTTGATACCTCTTTTACAGTTCCTGCAATAGTTGCCATAGTGTTTCCTTTCTATTTGGTAATTTTTAATTTTTCGATTTTAATTAAATTTTTTTTATTTGTATATCACCCAATAGGGTGATTTATTTAGTAAATAAAGAAGCAAAAGCTACTCTATCTGTTACAGATAATTTTTCATAAATATGTTTTATGTGAGTTTTTACTGTATTTATTGATATTTTTAGCTCAATAGAGATTTTTGAATTTGTATACCCTTTTTTTAACAAAATTGCTACTTGTTTCTCTTTTACAGTCAAATGTCTAAACAATAATTCATCTTTATTTTTATCATCTTGTTTATCCAAATCAACTATATTATTTACTAATTGAGTTGTGATATCTGGTAACAACCAAATAAACCCATTATTTAAAGCTTCTATTGCAGAGTTTAAATAAGAACTTGTCATAAGAGTATTTCCATACCCCTTTATTCCCAAACTTAAATATTTTTTTGCATTATAAAAATTTGGTAGATTGTCTAAAACTAAAATTTGATTTTTGTTATTTACAAAATCAACTATAAATTCATCAGATATATTTTTACAAATAGAAATATTTATAACTAAGATACTATTTTTAACACATATTAATTCCGATTTATTCTCAATAAGATTAGTTCTATTATTAATTAATTTAATCCAACGTGCCAATAAAAATAAATCATCACCATATAAAAATATTTTTTTCATTTTATCTTTCCGTAAAAGTGTATTGCTTAGTTTTCAATATAGGTTTTAATATATAATCTAAAATTGTTTTTTTACCCGTGATAATATCTACGTTTGCCACCATACCAGGTATTATTTTCATTGGTTCATCTTTATTACCAATATAATTCTTTGTAGTTTTAATTTGTACTAAGTAATAAGTTTTATCATCTTTTTCAGTGATAGTATCAGGAGATATATTTATAACATTACCATCTAATCCTCCATAAATAGAAAAATCATATGCCGAAAATTTTACAATTGCTTTTTGTCCTTGATAAATAAAAGCAATATCAGAAGGTAAGATTTTTACTTCAACAATCAAGTTATAATCAGTAGGTACTATTTCTATTAAATCTTGTGCAGGTTTAATTGCCCCACCTATAGTATTTACATGTAATGTTTGGATAATCCCATTTGAAGGAGATTTGACAATTGCTCTTGACACTTGATCTAAAGAGGCAGTACTATTAGCTTCTAATGCCTTTAAATTAGTAATTGTTTCATTTAATTTTTCTCTAACTTTTGATTCATTTATTTCATAAGTCTCTTTTATTTTTTTCTCTATTTCTACTATTTCTGATTTTATTTTATTAACAGTTAAAATTGCACTTTGTAGTTTTTGTTTTGCATCACTTTGTTCCCTTCTAAGTTTAAGGAAATCAATTTCTGAACGAATACCTTTTTTTACCATTGGTTCAGTCATATCAACCTCTTTTGTTATAGCTTCAACAGAAAATTTCATATGTTTTATTGTTTGTTGTGCATCTTTAAGTTCACTTTGTTTTTGTTTATCTTGTTCCTTTAAAATTTGAATTTTTGATTCTAAATGATTGATATTACTAATATATAACTCTTTTTCATTTTCCAAAAATCCATTTAAAGTTTTATTGTCTGTTTGTATAATCTCAAAAGGTTCTTGTTTTAACTCTGCTTCTAATCTTTTAATTTGAGCTTTTAAATATAAAGTTTTAATCTCATTTGATACAAGAGTTGAAGATGATTTTTCATTGTTAATTCTAATTAATACTTGCCCTTTTTTTACAAAATCACCCTCTTTTACTAAAATCTGAGATACGATTCCACCTTCAAGATTTTGAATAATTTGATTTTGCCCACTAGGTACAACTTTTCCTTGTCCCCTTGCTATTTCATCAATTGAAGCAAAAGAAGCCCAAATGATAAAAGAAAATACTGTGATAAAAAAAGATATCAATACCCAATGCAATTTTTTTGGTCTATTATAAATAACAGCTGCACTTAAACTATTCATATATTCATAGTCATGTTTACTAAGTTTTTTATTTATTATTGGGGTATTTTTATTAAAAAAAGCCTCTTTTATCTCTTTTAACTTAGCCACTAATTGCTCCTAGCTTTTTTATAACCTCTTCTTTATTACCCTCTAATACTTTTTTACCTTGATGCATAACTATTACTTTTGAAACAAGATTTAACATACTCATTTTTTGAGTTACTAAAAGAAGAGTTTTCTTTTCAATATCCTCTTTTAAATTATTTAAAACCTTAGTTTCTGTAGTTTGATCCATAGCATTAGTTGGTTCATCAAAAAGATAGATATCAGAATTATTTATTAAGGCTCTTGCTATTCCTACACTTTGTCGCTGACCTCCAGAAAGACCCAATCCACGCTCACCTATTTGCATATCATAACCCAGTGGATGAAGCTTTACAAAATCATCAGTTGTACTTGTTTGTGAACACTCTAATAACCATTGGTCATCAACAAATCTATAAGAACCTAAGATATTGTTTTTTATTGTTCCCCTAAAAAGATGGATATCTTGAGGAACATAAGCAAAACATTTTCTTAAATCTGCTGGGTCAATTTGAGATATATCAATTCCATCAATCAAAATAGAACCACTTTGAGGTTCATATAGTTTTAAAATCAGTTTAGCAATAGTACTTTTACCTGAACCTATTTGACCAATAAAAGCAACCTTTTCCCCCTCTTTAATAGTAAAACTTACATCCTCTAAAGCATAAGCTTCACAATCTGGATATTTAAAAGTTACATTTTTAAATTCGATATTACCTTTTATGGATGCTCTTTTTACAAACTCTTTGGCAAGGGGTCTTTCAAGAGGTTTATTAACAATCTCATCTAACATTTTATATGAGGTTTTAGCATCTTCATAATTTGAAATCAAAGCAGCTATTTGTCCCATAGGTGCAATAGCCCTTGAAGAAAGAATCATAGCAGCTATTAATCCTCCCATAGTAAGCTCAAAATTCTGGATTTGAAATACCCCTATTACAATAATTAATACAGTATTTAAACCAATTAATAACCCAGAAACTGTAGGGATTGAAGAAGAGAGTAATCTTGATTTTAAACTTTTGTTTGCAATTTCTCCTGTTGATTCCTCCCAATCAAATTGGATATTACTAGATAAGCCTTGAGATTTTATAGTTTCAATATTATGTAAAGATTCTATTAAAATTCCATTCTTTTTAGCAGCTGCTTCATATGTAGTTTCTATACTTTGTTGTAAAGGTTTTCTTATAAATAGAGCATAAAAAACTATTATAACCATAATAAATAAAGGAACTAAAACCATAATTCCAGCAATATAAAATATCACTAATAAAAATAAAATAGAAAAAGGAAAATCTATCAAAACACTCAATGTAGCATTTGTAAGAAAAGATCTAATACTATCAAAACTTTTTAAATTGTTTGCAAAAGAACCCACCGATTTGGGATGGGCGTCCATTTTTAAATCTAAAACTTTCTCAAATATTATTGATGAGATGATAATATCACTTTTTTTACCTGCCATCTCCAAAAAGTAAGTTCTCAAAAATTTCAAAGACCCATCTAAGATATAAACTAAAACAATCCCAATCGTAAAAACAAGAAGTGTTTCTTGTGCATTATTTGGGATAACTCTATCATATACATTCATAGTAAATAAAGGGGTAGCTAAAACAAAAAGATTTATTAAAATTGATGCTAAAATACAATCTAAATATATTTTTTTTGAAAAACCCAAAGTGTTCCAAAACCAATGTTTATGATTTTTTAAATCTAATGTTCTTTTATTATTTTCATCTTCATATTCAAAAGCTTTTTTTAACATAAAAGCATAACCTAAATACTCTTCTTCTAACTGTTTTACCTCAACAATCTCAACTAAAGGTTCATCAGCACTAAATATAATTTTAGCTTTTGTTTTGTTTTCTATGAAACTATCTAAAATACAACTATTATTGTTTGATAAAATTAATATCATAGGAAGTTGTAATTGTAAAATATCAGATATTGACCTTTCTATTAAGGTTGTTTTTAATCCTGCCCTTGACGCAGCTCTTGAAAATAAAGATTTTGAATTGTTTTTAGAAAACAATAGTTGTTCTGTCAGGTTTACATCTAGTGGTAAACCTGACATTAATGAGTGTGCAGAATATGGTTTATGAAATAATCTAGTATATAAAACTAAAGACTCAAGTAAAGAATCTTTTTTAGGAGAATGATGCATTAGCTTTTATCTTTATTTATTATTTATATTGATAAGTTCAGCTTCTATTCTTCTATTTAGTGCTCTTCCTTCTGCTGTATCGTTCTTTGCAACGGGTTGCTCATATCCTTTTCCAGTAGTAGTAATCCTTGAACTTTCAACACCATCTTTTACTAAGATTTCTTTTATTGTATCTGCTCTTTGTAAAGATAATTTCTTATTATAAGAAGCTGAACTCTTACCATCATTACTTGCATGACCAGTAATCATCGTATCAAATTCTTTGTTATCTTGTAAAAATTTTGAAAAAGCTAATACTTTATCTTTTGTATCCTCTTTTATAGTTAATGAATTATTTTCAAATAAGACTTCAAGATTTATTTTTTGTGTACATCCATCTTTATCAACAGTATAACCTTTTGTAGTATTAGGACACTTATCTAACTCATTTATTACACCATCTTTATCATCATCTAAAATGTTTTTTTCAGTTAAGCTTGGTACATATAAAGTGATTGCAACTACGTTATTTAACTTATGTAAATCTGTTTCTAAAAATAAATTATCAAAATCAACTCTTGATTGAGAAACAATTTTAGTTTTTTCTAATCCATTTTTTATTAAAAGATTTTCAATATTTTTTGAATACTCTAAAGCTTTATTGTAGCTTTCTGTTTTATCTTTCATATTTTGAGTATGACCAATCACACTAACTGTTATATCGTCTCTTTTATAAGAATTTATTTGTTCTACTATTTTTTTGATTTGTTCATTAAGCTTTTCATCTTCTAAATCAATATCGTTCATATCAATAAATTCAAATCTTTTAATTACTTCAAAATCATCATACATTAGATGTTTATCTAATTTTGTTGAATCAATATTTTTATTTGCTGCTACATTAAATTCATAATCATATAAACCTAATTTATCTGATTTTTTAGGACTTGCATCAGTGAATTTTGGAACTTCAGTTAAGTATTCTTCTTCTTTTGGTTCAAATCTATTCTCTTTCTCTTCTAAAGCACAACCATTTTCATCAACAATTTTTCCAAGAATAGTATCATTACAACTATCTTTAGAATCAATTACTCCATCAAAATCACTATCTTTTTGTTCTTGAATACATCCTGTAGGTTTTATATTATCACCTATTGATGAATTATCACAAATATCAATAGAATCAACTACACCATCAGAATCTACATCTAATTTTACAGGTAATTTATCTTCTTCTATTTCAAATGGTTTTTTTGTTGGATAAGCAATATTTTCATACTCTTGTTTATCTTCAACAACAGAAGTAACTAATAATCCCATAGCATCTAATACTCTGTATTGTGCAAAAAGTTTATCAGTTTGAGCATTTATTATTTGAGTTTTTGCATTGATTAAATCATTTTGAGCAGATAAAAGGTCTAATAAAGTTCTTCTTCCCATCTCATACTCTTTTTTATAACTTTGCAATGTTTCATTACTATATTCATAATATTTATACAGCTCAGATAACTGCTTTGTCAACATCTCATATGCTGACCATGATAATTCTAAACTCTCAATTGTTTGTCTTTTTAAATCTCTTTGTATCTCAACTTCTTTGTTTACAGAACTTCTACTTTTTTGAATATCTGACTGATGTGCCCCACCTTTATATATATTCCAAGATAGAGTAAGATATGCTCTTGTTCTATCATCTGGACTATCATATCTATTATCTTTATTTACATCATTATAAAGTTGTTCTATCTCTAAATCTATTTTTGGATAGTATTTACTCTTTTTTTCTCTATAAAGACTTTGTGCACCTTTGATGTTATAATGACTTACTAAAATTGAAGGATTATTTCTAATAGCATACATAGTTGCTCTTTGTATACTCTCTGGCATTGATAAATCAAGTTTTGGTAAAGATAGTTCTGAAATATTTACATCTCTTCCTAAAATTCTTTTAAACCTAAAGCCTTTATCAACTGTATTATTTTGCTGAACTACTAAATTTGATTTTGCAAGAGATAAAGATGAATAGATTTTTGTCATTTCTGATTTAGTAGTTAATCCTGAATCATATAAAGATTGAACATCTTCATATATTTTTTCATTTACTAATACATTATCTTTAGCATTTTGAAGTAATCTATAACTTCTAATTGCATCTAGATATGCTCCAACCATTTGAAAAGCAATATCATTTGTATTTTCCAAATAATGATATGCAGCGGCAAGAATTCTTTGTTTTTGGTAATCAACTTTATTTGAAGTGCTAAAACCATTAAAAATATTTTGAGTTAATTTTAAAGAGTGAGTATAATGTCTATAATTGATTTCATCAATTTTATCTTTAAATTCTCCTGCAAAATTTTTTCCAATACTTGCTTTATAATCTAAAGATGGATAGTATTCTGATTCAGCAATATTTAAATCTTGCTGAACTTCTCTAAAGTTACTTAACCTTTCTTTTACAATTGGGTTAGTTTTTATTACCTCTTTTACACTCTCTTCTAAAGTAAGTGCATTAGAATTTATACCTAAAAGTAATACACCGCTTGCTACAAAACTTATAAAACTTTTCTTTCCCATTTAATACATCCTAATTTGTTTTTTAGAATTGTATAAACAAGAAGTATCAAAGAAGTATCAAAAGTGATATTATTTCATCAAAATCATATATTTATTGCACATTTATTTTATAACCTTCATTAAATGCATTCTGAATTATCTCATAAGGCAATTTTTTTCTTAACCTCCTAATTAAATTTTTTATAGCATTAAAACTCGCGTCATCATCATAATTATTCCAAACATGAAAAAATATTTCATCATAACTAAAAACTCTGTTTGGATGGGATAAAAGTAGTTCTAAAAAAAGTTTTTCATTGTTTGTCAACTCTATACTCTCATTTTGATATTTTAATTCCCTTAATTCATTATTCCAAAGCAATTCATCTTTTATATTAATTGTTTTTATATTTCTAATATTATAAGTTAGTATCTCATCTACTGCTAATAGTAATGCATCTTTCAAATCTTTTCTACTAACTGGTTTTTCTAAATATCTTACTAATTTCAAAGAAGTAGCTTCAAGAAGAAACTCTTTACTAACATATGCTGTCAAGATTATAGCTTTCGTTTTTATATCGCTTTGTCGAATAATCTTCAATAGTTCTAAACCATCTATTTTAGGAATATTTATATCAACAATTAAAATATCAGGCTTTATTTTTTTATAAAGTGCTAAGGCTTCTTCACCATCTTTTGCTTCAAAAACTTCAGCAAAAAGCATTTGTAAGTAACTTGTGTAATTTTTCCTTAATAACTCTTCATCTTCTACAAATAAAACTTTGTATGGATATAACTCTTTATTCATTATTCTCCTTTGGTAAGTTTAATATAAAACAAACTCCTAAGTTTCTATTCTCTACAAATATTGTTCCATTTAAACCTTTTTCAATTATCATTTTAGATATATAAAGTCCAAGACCTGTACCTTGAGATTTATGTTTCATTGTAAAATATGGTTCAAATATTTTATTAATTATCTTTTCATCTATCCCTTTTGCATTATCTTCAATAGATAAACTTAACATATCTGAACTCTCTTTTAAACTAATAGATATTATTGGATTAACTATTTTATTCTCTTCAATTGCATCTATAGAATTGTTCAATATAGCTAAAATAACTTGGTTTAATTCATTGGGATATGACTTAAAAGAGATATTTTTATCAATATCTATGTCAATTTCAATTTGTGCAAAAGATATTCTTCCTTTTAATATTTTCAAAGAGTTTAATATATTCTCATAAAAATAAAACTCCTCTTTTATCTTATTTGGTTCAAAAAAATATTTAAAATCATTGATAGTATTTGACATATATTTTGTCAATTGTTCTATTTCTAAAAGTTTTTCATCAAGCTCTTTATCTAAAATATTTTTCTTTGATAATATCATATCAATCAACATAACTGTAGAGTTTATTTCAGCTAAAGGTTGTCTCCATTGGTGAGAAATGTTTTCTATCATTTCACCCATTTGAGCTAGTTTACTTTGCTCCATAATTGTAATTTGATATTTGGTATTTTTATCTATCTCTTCTTTTATTCTATTTTCTAAAGTGTTATTTAGATTTTCAAGTTCTAATTTTGCAAGTTTTAATTGAATAGCTTTCTCTTTTATTGCAATTTCATTATGATACTGTTTTGTTATATCATATCCTACATTTATTATTACATTATTAGGGAGTCTAACATTTGCCCACATTGTTACTAACTCTTTTCCATATTTAGTTATAGGATGCCATTCTTTATATACTGCTTCTTCATGAACAATACTTAAAGAGTCCTTTACCTTTTTTTGAATATGAATGTCTGGGTAAAATAATGATAAAGGTTCTTTTTCATTAAACAACTCTTCAAAACTATATCCAAAGACTTTTTCACACTCTTTATTCCATAAAACTAACTTACCATTTTCATCAAAAGAGTTTAAAAGTACTGGCGCACTATCAAAAAGTTTTCTAAACTTCTCTTCACTATCCATCAACTTTTTCTTGGCAATTTCTTTGTTTTTAATCTCCTCTTTTAATTTAAAATTCCAATATATAAATAATAATAAAATTGCTATAGAAGAAAATAAAATCTCTGTAACTAGCTTATAATCAATAACTTTATCATATTTCAAATGAGTCCATTTATAAAAAACTTTTTCTCTATCTTTGCTATCAATTGAACCTAATGCCTTTTCCATAATCTCATGTAAGATAGGTTCGTCATTCCTTGAAGCAATACTTAAAAAAAATGATTCTTTAAATTGTCCAGATATATTTAAATCATCTATTGACCTCTTGTAAATTTCATGATTTATAACAATAGAATTATCAATTAAACCAAAAATTTTTTCTTGTTGTACTTGCTCTAAACCATCTACCACAGACTCTACTTGAACTAAATTTATATCAGGAAACTTGTTTTTTAAAAGTTCAAATATAGAATAGTTTTCAACTATACCAAGTTTTCTATTTTTTATACTCTCTATATTATTGATAAAAGGTACACCTGTTTTTGTTACTATAACTAAAGGTGTTACAACATACGGAGTTGTAAAATCTAAATACTTTTGTCTAGATGGTGTTTTTTCTGCTAAAGATAAAATATCACATCTATACTTTTGAGCTCTATTTAAAGTCTGTGTCCAGTTTTTAGTAATCACTAAATCTATAGGAATATTAATTTTTTTAGAGATTATATTCATAAACTCAGCAGCAATTCCCATGTGTTTACCATCTTCTATCATCTCCAATGGCATCCAATTAGGATCTACACACATTTTTAGTTCTTTTTTATCTTTTAAATATTGTTTTTGTTCTTCTGTTAATTCCATATATAAAGATTGTTTATCAAAAATAAACTCTTTCAAAATATCTTTAGATTGAACATTCATAAATTCAGATTGGGCAAAATTATCTGCTATAATATGGATTCTTTCTAAATCAATACTACCAATAGGATAAATATTTGTAAGCATTAAATATTCTATTTGTCTAGCTTCAAAAAATAAAGCCTCTTTTGATTTGTTTTGGGGATTATATTTATTTAAAATAAGATTAACAGTTTCCTCTTTGTTTTCCAAAGCATATTTCCATCCTTTGATAGATGCTTTCTTAAACTTTTCAACTCTTAAAGGATTGTTTTTAGCCTCTTTTTTTGTTGTGAATAAATTTAAATCATAAAATTTAGTTCCAAAAACAGCCGGATCTAATATATTATATTTTATTCCTAATTTATTTAAAGTATATATCTCGTTTGTTGTAAATACACTTATTGCATCAACCTCTTTATTGATAAATGCTTCTAATGAAAATTCTCTTGGAATATTTATAAAATCATCAGATTTTATATCAAACTTGCTCAACATTGTTAATATAGTTCTTTTATGAGTGCTATCTAACAATCCCATCACTTTTTTATTTTTTAAATCACTTGGAATTTTTATATCTTTTTGGGTTACTAATACTAAAGGTGATTGCTTAAAAAAATTTGCAACCATTACTATGGGTTTATTTTTGAAATAATCAATTATTATAGAAGAGAAGGACAATCCATAATCTGCATTTCCTGATAAAACCTCTTGGGTTATATCCATCCCCTCTTTAAATTCAATAAAATCTACATCTAAACCCTCTTCTTCATAAAATCCTTTCTCTTTTGCTATATAAAATCCTGCAAATTCAAATTGATGTTTCCATTGTAGTTGTAATTTTATTTTTTCTAATTTTTGAGAGAATAAACAAGTACATAAGATTATAATAAAAAATATATATTTCATAAACTACCTAGATATTATAAACTACCTAGATAATCAATACTATTCTTAGCATAAAAATCTAGCATAATTTTTTGATTTATTATACTTTAGTAGAATAAAATTTTATATAAAACTAAATATTTCTATTTTTTCTATATATAAATACTAAAAAAATCATCCATATACAAAAAAGGATTAAATAAAAATATGGCAGATAGATAAATATATTATTGTTACTTAAATAGCTAGGATTAATATTTCCAAAAATTGCATTAAACAATTTAATAGCAAACACTCCACTTCCTATAAAAAATACAATAGAGGAAATTTTATTAATAAATCTAGACTTTTTATCTCTATCTCTAAGAAACATTAGCCCTATAATTGCATCAAAACTCATAAAATATACAGAAGAAATCATCATTTTTATAGATAAATCATAATAAATATAAGTAAATATCATATAACCTATAAAAAGTATTAAAATAAGTATATAATAACGATTTTTCCAATTATCATCAAGTCCTAACATACCTTTTATAGCTAGATATAGGAATATCTCTGCTAAACCAATTAAAAGATTAGAGAATATCATAGAATAAAAATCAGGTATGCTATTTCTTAAGTGAATTAAAGATATTCCTATTAACATATTTATAGAAAAAAGAATCAAAAATTTTGTATATTTAATTTTTAAGATATATCTAAAATATAAATTATATCCTAAAAATAAAATTAAAAAAAAATAAGAAATTCTTGCTAAAAGATTTAAATCCAGCATCTATTTAGTATTATGCTTTAGGCATAACCTTAACAGGAACTATCTGAATCTCTTCCATATTCCATACGCCACCTTTTACATATGGTTCATTACTTAACCAAGCATCAAATTCGTCATCATTTTCAAAATTTGTTAAAACTGAAGAACCAACCATTTTATCATCTTCAATTAAAGCACAAGCACTTATAATTTTTCCTTCTGCCATTAGTTTTTGTGTTCCTTCTACATGAGCTGGTCTATTTTCCATTCTTTTATCAAGTGCACCTTCATTATCATAAGCTATTACTAAATATTGCATTATTTATCCTTTATAAATTAAAGTGTAAGTTTATCATTTAATTTATATAAAAAATGTTAGATACTATTTAATGACAGTTAAATCTTTGAAGTAATATCCTTGCACATAATCACAGCCAAGTGTTCTTGCTAATTCTAAATGAGATTTTGTTTCTATACCTTCAATTATAGCTTTTTTACCATTTACTTGAATTGTTAGAATTAAACCTTTTAAATAGTGTATATAGTTTTTATTTTTTTCAATTTGTTTTAAAAATGACTTATCAATTTTTATATATTGAGAGTTTTCCATAATAAAAAAAGAAAACATGCTACCCTCTTTGGCAAAATCATCCAACGCAGAATTAATCCCATTTTGTTTCAACCAAGTTGAAAAATCTCTCATAACCTCAGAGCTTGATTCATCATCACTTCCATTTTCTGTTATCTCAACTACAACAAAATCTTTATATTTTTTTAAAAACTCACTCCAATACTCTTTTTGAACTTGAGAGCTTACTATATCTGCATCAAAATTTAAAAAAAGTTTTTCATCAAAATCATAATTTTCTACTTGATCTACTTTATTTCTTTTTTCTAAATCAAAAAAAAGTTCATTTGTATGATGAAGTCTATTAAATATCTCTTCAGTAGTGATTAAATCAGTATCTATATCAAAAGTAGATAAAGCTTCATATCCATATATTTTATTTGTTCGTATATCAATTATAGGTTCATATTTTGTATTATATTTAGCATTTTTTATTAAGTGTTCAAATTCAAAAGTATTCATAAATATTATAATATCATAAGTAGTTTAAAATGATATTAATTATCAGTTATTAATTAGAAAAAAAGTTTAGTTGCAAAAACAAAACTAAGTGGATATATCAAAACATTCATATATCTAAAAAATAGTGTCATTTTTATATCCATTGGCATAACTTCTTTTATATCACTACCTTGTTCTAATTTTTTCATCATACTTAGTTTAAATGCCATATCTAAAAACTTTACTACAATAATAGAACTCATCCAAAAACCAAAATTATTTAAATATACTGATAAAAATAGTGTGTAAAAAAAACTTGTATGTAAAATAAAATATAAGTAAATACTTTTTTGATAGATTAAAAAGTTGTTATATATCAATCCATAAAGAGTGTCATTTTTCTGCCAATTTGATTCAAATACTTCAAGGGCAATAAAAATAAAAAGTAGTGAAACTGTATCCATATAATTTTGATATTAGAGGTTTCCCTCTAATATCTTAGTTCTCTTCGTAATCTTCGAATTTAACTTTGTGGTCTTTGTATAGACCTGTTCCAACTGGAATAGTTCTACCAATAACAACGTTTTCTTTTAAGTCTTCTAACATATCCATTTTTGCACTAATTGCAGCTTCTGTTAGAACTTTTGTTGTTTCTTGGAAAGATGCAGCAGAGATAATAGAATCTGATGTTACAGCAGCTCTTGTAATACCAAGTAATAATGGTTCAGCAATAGCTGGTTTACCACCAAGTTTGATAATTTTTTCATTTTCTATTTTAAATCTTTTTTTAGAAACCATATCACCAATAATAAACTTAGTATCTCCACCATCTAAGATTGATACTTGTCTTAACATTTGAGATGTAATAACCTCAATATGTTTATCAGCAATATTAACCCCTTGAGATCTATATACTTGTTGTACTTCAGATACAATAAAATAATGAAGTGCTTTTTCACCTAAAATTCTTAATACATCATGAGGAGAAACTTGACCATCTGTTAATGCTTCCCCAGCGTGAACAAACTCACCTTCATGTACAAGAATTTGTTTAGATTTTTCTATCAGATATTCAGCTTTATTTGCATTCTCATCAGTAACAATAACTCTTTGTTTGTTTCTTAAAGGTTTACCAAATGTAACCATACCATCAAATGAAGCAAGGACTGCTATATTTTTAGGACGTCTAGCCTCAAATAATTCAGATACTCTTGGAAGACCCCCAGTAATATCTTTTGATTTTTGAGTTGCTTTTGGTGTTTTACCAATAATATCTGCTACTTCTACAGATTGTCCTTCACTTACAAATAATGAAGTTTTAGGATCAAGCGTATATCTGATTAACTCTTTATCTTCAGTTGCAACAACAATTGCAGGTTTATAACCAGCAGGAATATATTCGTTTACAACAAGTTTTGATGTACCAGTTAACTCATCAAATTGCTCAGCAACAGTTGCACCTGGGATAATATCTTCAAATGCAATTTTACCAGCTTTTTCTGCAATAGTAGGATTTGAATATGGATCCCACTCAGCAATTACAACTTGTTCACTTGTTGCTGGAAGTGCAATTGTTGAATCTTTATCAACATCTGAATTATCTTCAAGTTGTACAACTGAACCTCTTGAGATATAGTGTCTTAATGCCTCTCTACCCTCTGCATCTACAACAACAGCAAAAAGTCCTTTTTCATTTACAACTTCACCAGCTTTAATATCTTCTCTTCTTTCAAGATAATCACCATGAAGTTTATAATATTTAACAATCCCTTTTGCTCCAGATATTAAAGTAGATGTAATTGGTGCTCCATCTGCAACTTTTAATTCAGAAGCATATGGAATCCTATTTGGTACATTCCATCCATCTTTAATCATTTCAACGATTGATTCATTTACATCAACCTCTTGACCATCTGTATATGGTAAGTAAAGTTTACCTTCAACTTTACCAGAAACCCCTGCTAACTCGTTTGGTTTAGCAACATCATTTTTTCTTAAATAATATTTTTTAGTCTCAGCCCCATTTGTAATTGTTAAAATTGTTTCTTCGTGAATTGTTTCAACAGTTACACTACCTTTAAATGGTGCGTTGATTTTTGGTTCTACAAGTAAAATACCAGCATTTCTTCTGTTTGCTACGATATTTTTACCATCTTTATTTAGATGAGTTCTAATATTATAGTATCTAATGAAACCTTCTTTATCAACTTTTAACTCTCTTTCTGTTTGAGTAGCACTTGCAGTACCCCCAACGTGGAAAGTTCTAAGTGTAAGCTGTGTTCCTGGTTCCCCAATCGATTGAGCTGCAACAACTCCAACTGCTTCACCAGGAGTTGCTTTTCTTTGCTCACCAAGGTTTAGACCATAACATTTAGAACATAAACCATTTTCCTCTTTACAAGTTAATGGAGTTCTAATTACAACAGATTTAACCTCTGCATCAGCAACAACTTTTGCATCCTCTTCAGTTATTAAAGTACCCTCTGTAAATAAAATCTCATTTGAGATAGGGTCAATAATATCTTCAGCAATAACTCTACCTGTGATTCTTTCTTCTAAAGACTCAATAAGTTCGTTACCAGAACTAATATCTGTAATCTCAATACCTTCGTGAGTACCACAATCTTCAACTGTAATTCTAACATTTTGAGATACGTCAATAAGTTTTCTTGTTAAGTATCCCGCATTTGCTGTTTTAAGAGCTGTATCGGCAAGACCTTTTCTAGCACCGTGAGTTGAAATAAAGTATTCAAGTACGTTTAGACCTTCACGGAAGTTTGAAATAATTGGTGTCTCAATAATAGTACCATCAGGTTTAGCCATAAGACCCCTCATACCAGACAACTGTCTAATCTGAGCTGCAGAACCCCTTGCCCCTGAGTCAGCCATCATATAAATAGAGTTGAATCCATTTTTATCTGTTTTAACTAAGTCCATCATCTCTGTACCAAGTCTATTGTTAACTTCTGTCCAGATATCAATAATTTTGTTGTATCTTTCTTGCTCAGTTAATAAACCTTGAGAAAATTGTTTTTGAACTTCAATAACCTCTTTTTTAGACTTACCAATGTGCTCAACTTTTGTTTCAGGAACTCTAATGTCATCAATAGATACAGAAATCCCAGCATCAGTTGCATATCTAAAACCTAAGTTTTTAAGGTTGTCTAAGAATCTTGGAGTTACTTCATATCCACCATGTTTATAGATATAATCAACTAAAGCTCCAATATCTTTTTTCTTCAAGATTTTATTCCATAATTCAAGAGGTACAAAACTTGGTAAAATTTCATGAATGATTAATCTACCAATTGTAGAATGAACCACTTTATCATCAATTTTAGTTCTAATTTTTGCATGTAAATCAACTTGCCCCATCTCTAAAGCAATTTTTGCTTCATTTACATCTGCAAATAATTTATGTTCACCTTTAACACCATCTTTTTCCAATGATAGATAATAGATACCTAAAATCATATCCTGAGATGGTACAGCAATAGCTCTACCAGAAGCTGGTAAAAGAATGTTCATTGAAGACATCATTAAAATCTTAGCTTCTGCAATTGCCTCTTGTGATAATGGTACGTGTACCGCCATTTGGTCACCATCGAAGTCAGCATTGAATGCCGCACAAACTAATGGATGCAACTGAATAGCTTTACCATCAATCAATGTTGGGTGGAATGCTTGAATTGAAAGTTTGTGAAGAGTTGGTGCTCTGTTTAGTAAAATTGGATATTCATCAACAATTTCAGCTAAACATTCCCATACTTCATTTGTTTCATTCTCAATTAATCTTTTTGCAGATTTTAAAGTTGTTGCATAACCTTTTTCCTCTAGTTTTGCCATTAGATGTGGTTTGAATAACTCTAATGCCATTTTCTTAGGTAATCCACATTGGTCCATATTTAATGAAGGACCAACAACGATTACAGATCTACCTGAGAAGTCAACCCTTTTACCAAGTAAGTTTTGTCTAAATCTTCCTTGTTTACCTTTAATAATTTCAGATAATGATTTAAGTGGTCTTTTATTTGCACCTTTTACCGCATTTGCAGTTTTACCGTTATCAAATAAAGCATCAACTGCTTCTTGAAGCATTCTTTTTTCATTTCTGATAATAATTTCAGGTGCATCAAGTTCTGTTAATTTTTTAAGTCTGTTATTTCTGTTGATAACTCTTCTATAAAGGTCATTAACATCTGATACTGCAAACTTACCACCATCAAGAGCAACAAGTGGTCTTAAATCTGGTGGAAGAACTGGAAGTTGAGTTAACATCATCCACTCTGGTCTATTTCCAGAATTAATAAAGTTTTCAACAACTTTTAATCTTTTAACAATAGTTTTTCTTTTTGCTTCAGATTTAGTTCCAGCCATTTCATTTTTTAATACATTTAATAACTCAATTAAATCTAAATTTTCTAATAAATCTCTTACAACTTGACCACCCATATCAGCGTGGAAACCTGTATGATCAAAAAGGTCTGAAATAGTTCTATATTGCTCTTCATTTAAGATATCATATTTTTCAACTTTTTTAGTTTTTTCATTATCATAAAAAGCTTCACCTGGCTCATCTACAATATATGCTTCATAATATAATACTCTTTCTAAATCTTTTAATTTAACACCAAGTAATGTACCAATTCTTGTTGGTAATGAAGAAACCATCCAAATATGAGCAACTGGAGATACAAGTTCGATATGACCCATTCTGTGACGTCTTACTTTTGATGATGTTACTTCAACACCACATTTTTCACATACAATACCTTTGTATCTCATTTTTTTGTATTTTCCACAAAGACACTCATAATCTTTTACTGGTCCAAAAATTTTAGCACAGAAAAGTCCATCTCTCTCTGGTTTTAAAGTTCTATAGTTAATAGTTTCTGGTTTTTTTACTTCACCAGAAGACCACGCTAAAATCTTTTCAGGGCTTGCAAGTCTTAATTGAAATGCAGCAAAATCTTGTGGTCTTTCTAACTCTTTAATCTCTATAGGTTCTAAATATTTTTCATTATTGCTCATTATCTTCTACCTCGTCAAAAATCTCAACATCAAGTCCAAGAGCTTTTAACTCTTTTGTTAATACGAAGAATGTTTCTGGAACACCAGATCTTGGAACATTTTCACCATTTGCAATTGCTCTATATGCTTTTGTTCTACCCTCAACGTCATCCGATTTAGTAGTAAGCATCTCTTTAAGAACATTAGTAGCACCATAAGCTTCAAGTGCCCAAACTTCCATTTCCCCAAATCTTTGTCCACCAAATAGTGCTTTACCACCAACTGGTTGTTGTGTTACAAGTGAGTATGGTCCTGTAGATCTTGCGTGAACTTTTTCATCAACTAAGTGGTGAAGTTTAAGCATATACATATAACCTACGTTTACTCTCTCTTTCATTTTATCACCAGTTTTACCATCGTAAAGTGTTGATTTACCATCAGTATCAATTTTTGCTAATTCAAATAGTTTTACGAACTCTTCCTCTTTAACACCATCAAATACTTGTGTTGCAAATCTTACACCTTTTGCCCAGTCTTGTGCATAAGAAATCAATTCTTCATCACTTAAAGAATCCATAAATGCTTTACCATTCATAAGCTTAGCAACTGTTGCAATTTCAGTCATTTTTGCTCTTAATTCAATTAAGAAATCTGCTTTTTTAGCATCAAAAATATCTTGAATTTGGTGACCTAATTTTCTACCTACTAATCCTAAGTGAACCTCTAAGATTTGTCCAATATTCATCCTTGAAGGAACCCCAAGTGGATTAAGAATAACATCAACTGTTGTTCCATTTTCTAAATATGGCATATCAACTTGAGGTACAATGTTAGAAACGATACCTTTGTTTCCGTGTCGTCCTGCCATTTTATCCCCAACTTTGATTTTTCTCTTAGTTGCAATGTAAACTTTTACTTGTTTGATTACACCACTTGGTAAAATATCATCATGTTCTAATACTTGAAGTTTTTCTTCATGTTCTTCTCTTAAAGTAGCTTTTTGTTTAATAAAATGCTCTTTAATATCATTATATTGTTTTTCAACATCACTACTAAATGATGCTACAACTTTTTTCATTGCAAATCTATTCACATTTGCTAATACATCTACTGGGATTTGATCTCCAACTTTATAATTTACACCCTCAACTTCAACCTCTTTTGATAAAGGAGATTTAGATAATAAATCATTAATTTTTAATATCTCTTCTCTATCTAACATTAAAAGTTTATCATGGTGTTTGATATCAAGTTCTGCTTTTTCAGCTTCAATCTCTGCAACAGCTCTTTCGTCTTTTTCGTATCCTTTTTTAGTGAATACTTTTACATCAACAACTGTACCTTCCATAGATGTTGGACAGTATAATGATTTATTTATAACGTGACCTGCTTTTTCACCAAAGATTGCTCTTAAAAGTCTTTCTTCTGGAGTTGGTTTAATTTCACCTTTTGGTGTAACTTTTCCAACTAAAATCATTCCTGATTTTACAAAAGTACCAACTTTTACAATACCTGAGTTATCTAAGTGAGTAATTGATTCTTCTTTAACACCTGGTAAATCTCTAGTAATCTCTTCATTACCATGTTTAAGCTCTCTACACTCAACCTCTTTTTCATAAATATGAACAGAAGTAAATGCATCCTCTTCAATTAATCTTTGAGAAAGGATAATAGCATCCTCATAGTTATATCCATTCCAAGGCATGAAAGCAACCATTGCGTTAACACCAACTGCTAATTCACCTTTATCCATAGATGGACCATCAGCAATAACTTGCCCAGCTTCAATAACTTGTCCCTCTTTTGTAGCAGTTCTTTGCCCAAATGAAGTATTGTTATTTGTTCTTACATTTTTATTAATCTCATAGTGGTCAATAAATGCACCATTTTCATCTTCACCTCTGATGTAAACGTTTTTAGCATCTACTTTTTCTACTGTTCCACCTCTTTTTGCTTTAATAGCTTCCCATGCATCTCTTGCAACGATTTTTTCTAAACCTGTTCCAACGATTGGTGCATTTGGTCTAAGTAATGGAACTGCTTGTCTCATCATGTTTGATCCCATCAGTGCTCTGTTGGCATCATCATGTTCTAAGAATGGAATTAACGAAGCAGCAACCCCCATAACCATTTGAGAAGAGATATCTATTAAGTTAACTTTACTTTTTTCAACAAGTAAAATTTCACCATCTTGTCTAGCTTCAATTAATGGCTCAATAATTTTTCCATTGTCATCAACTTTTGTTGAACCTGGAGCAATAACCATCCCTTCTTCTTGGGTTGCAGTAACATAAATAATCTCATCTGAAACAATACCATCAAGAACTTTTTTATATGGAGCTTCAATAAACCCTAAACTATTAACTTTAGAGAAAGTTGATAAAGTATTGATAAGACCAATATTTTGTCCCTCTGGAGTTTCAACTGGACAGATTCTTCCGTAGTGAGTTGGGTGAACGTCCCTTACCTCAAATCCAGCTCTCTCTTTAACAAGACCACCCTCTCCAAGTGCAGAAAGTCTTCTTTTATGAGTAACTTCTGATAATGGATTAGTTTGATCCATAAATTGTGATAATTGACCAGATGTAAAAAACTCTGTAATTGTTGATGTAATCATTTTTGAGTTAACTAAATCATGTGGCATAATATCTTCTAATGTACCAGACAAAGTAGTCATTTTATCTCTGATTGCTTTTTGCATTTTAATTAAACCAGAGTGTAATTCATTTGCAAGAAGCTCACCAATTGCTCTAATTCTTCTGTTTCCTAAGTGATCTCTATCATCGATATGTCCATGACCAGCCTTAACTTTTACAAGATATTGAACAGTTTTAATAATATCTTCATAAGTTAATACAGTTACATATTCAGGAACTTCTACACCTAATTTGTGGTTCATTTTCATTCTACCAACTTTTGTTAGGTCATATCTTTCTGGGTCAAAGAATAATTTTTTAACGAATTCTTTTGCAGCTTCTTTAGTTACAGGCTCACCTGGTCTCATAACTTTATAGATTCTAATAGCTGATAAATCATTTTCATCATCAATTTGTTCTGTTTGTTTTAATAGTTTTAAAGATTCTGCATCTGCTTTAAATGCATTGATAATAGAATCATCAACACCTGAAGCTAAGTCATTTGCAATATCAAAATTATCAAAACCTAAATCTAAAAGTTTTTTTAATTTTAATTCATCTAAATTTGTTAGTGCATCAAATAAAACCTCACCTGATTCTGGATCAAAAATTGTATTAGCAGTTGATCTATCCATTAATAAATCAACAGGATACTCAACAAGTTTTAATCCACCATCAACTAATGCTTTTGCTTTTCTTGCTGTAAGTCTTTTTCCAGCACCAATAACTAAATTACCTTTATCATCTTTAATATCAAATTCAACTCTTCCTGTAAAATCATCAGGATTAAATTCTGTTAAGAATTTATTGTTTTTAATTTTAATATTTAAAATTGGATAGAATAGTTTGATAATATCTTCTTTAGAGTAACCTAATGCTCTAAATAAAATTGTCACAGGAACTTTTCTTCTTTTGTTAATTCTTACATATAATACATCTTTTGCATCATATTCAAAATATAACCAAGAACCTCTATCTGGAATAATTTGTCCAGTATAGATTAGTTTACTTCCAGCAGTGTTTGATTCCTCTTCTTTGAAGATAACACCTGGTGATCTGTGAAGTTGGTTTACAACAACTCTTTCAACACCATTAACAATAAATGAAGTTCTGTCTGTCATTAAAGGAATTTCTCTGATGAATAAAGATTGTTCTTTCATATCTTTAACACCGATTTTTTCGCCAGTTTTTTCGTCTAAATCCCATAATGTTAGTCTAATATTGATTTTAAGAGGAATAGAGTAAGTTAACCCTCTAACCATTGATTCTCTAACATCATATTTTGGTTTTCCTACTTCACTTCCTATATACTCTAGAGTAATTCTATTTTGTGCATCGTGAATAGGGAATACAGATTTAAAAACTTTTTCAATACCAGCTTCAGCTCTTTCGTCTTTGCCGATCATTAAAAAGTTTTCATATGAACTTTGTTGTAATTGTAATAAATTTGGAATTTCTATTTTTTGAGGATTTTTTGCAAAATCAACTCTAAGTCTATTACCAGATTTTAAAGAGTTTAACATTGTCGACCTTGTTATAAAATGTGGTTTTTAGCTTTATTTATAAAGCGCAAAAGCATCCTTAAAGGATAGGGTTAAAATTCCTCTGAATTTTAGCCTTAGCCTTCAAAGATGCTAAACTTTATACAAGGCTTATAGCCTTGTATAACGTATATTTATGAGAAAAGCAATTATGCTAATTCTACAACTGCTCCAGCACCTTCTAATGCAGCTTTTGCAGCTTCAGCATCTTCTTTAGAGATACCTTCTTTTACTTTTGCTCCAGCTTCTTCAGCCATAGCTTTTGCTTCTTTTAATCCAAGACCAGTTAAAGCTCTGATCTCTTTAATAACATTAATTTTCTTAGCTCCAGCATCTTTTAAGATTACATCGAACTCAGTTTTTTCTTCAGCAGCATCAGCAGCTCCAACAGCAGCTACACCAGCTACTGCAACAGGTTGTGCAGAAACACCAAATTTTTCTTCGAATTCTTTAACTAATTCAGATAACTCTAATACAGATAAACCAGAGATATATTCTAATACGTCTTCTTTAGAAATTGCCATATCAATTTTCCTTATTATTTTTTTTTATTTTAATTTAATCTTATAAACGCGTATTTAAATTACGCAGCCTCTTCTTCTTTTTTTCTTCTAAGAGCATCAAGCCCAATTGTAAAGTTAGTAAGTGGTGCCATCCATGTAGCAGCAAGCATACCAAGAAGTTCTTCTCTAGATGGTAATTTAGCAAATGCATTAACTGTATTAATATCAGCAATTTGACCTTCAATAATACCAGATTTAATAGAGAATTTCTCTTTATTTGCAGATGCAAACTTATCAGCAACTTTACAAGCAGAGATTTGATCTTCTGACCATAAGAAAATGTTTGTTCCTGTTAATTCCACATCACCTAACTCTGCATTTTTAACTGCAACAGTTACAAGAGTATTTTTAGCAACTTGAACTTTAGTACCATTTTCTCTAGCCTCTTTTCTTAAACTTTCTAATTGTTTATGGCTAATACCTTTATAATCACATACTACGATAGCTTGTGATTGTTTAAATTCACCAGTTAAAAAGTCAATAATTTCAGCTTTTTGTTGTTTTGTCATTCTTTCTCCTTTCAAAACATCCAACTTCAGCAGGTCTTACAAAGTACAGGAGTAGTACTTTACCGGCTATCTTCAGTTTTAATGTAGTGCTTTGATTAACACTCAATCATAAGGATAAAAATCCCCACTGTTGAATGTTAATTAAATAAGGGAAACCCTTATTTAATATCCATTAATTCTTGTGTATCTAATGTAATAGATGGTGACATTGTTAATGAAATAGCTGCATTAGTGATATATTTACCTTTTGCAGTTGATGGTTTAGCTTTATTAATTGCTGCAACGAATGCCGCAACATTTTCTTGGATAGCTTCTGCTGAAAAAGATACTTTTCCAACTGCTGCTTGCATATTACCTTTTTTATCAACTCTATATGTAACTTGACCACCTTTTGCATCACTAACTGCTTTAGTAACATCCATTGTTACTGTACCAGTTTTTGGATTTGGCATTAAACCTTTTGGTCCAAGGATTCTACCTAATTTACCAACTAATCCCATACAATCAGGAGTTGCAATTAAAACATCAAAGTTAATCTCTCCACCCTGTACAGTTTCTACTAAATCATCATTTCCAACGATATCAGCACCAGCTGCTTTTGCTTCGTCCATTTTAGCACCTTTAGCAAATACTGCAACTCTTACAGTTTTACCAGTACCATTTGGAAGTACAACAGCACCTCTAATCATTTGGTCTGCATGTCTTGGGTCAACATTTAAGTTTAAAGCAACTTCAACTGACTCATCAAATTTAGCTGATTTTAATTCTCTTACAGAACTACAAGCTTCAGCTAATGCATAATTTCTATCTTCAATTTTTTCTAATAAAGATTGATATCTTTTTGAAACTTTTTTTGCCATTTTATTCTCCGCAATTTTTATTTTTTGCAAGTTTTCGCACTTGATAAAAATCAAGATTTAAAAAACTTGTTTTGCTACCACTAAATTAAAGTCAAGTGGTCAGACTTATTTTAAATTATAATTCAACATCAATTCCCATTGATCTTGCTGATCCAGCAACAATTTTAGCAGCTTGATCTTTATCATCAGTATTTAAATCCGAGATTTTCATATCAACGATTTCCATAATTTGATCTTTTGTTAATTTTCCAACTTTATTTTTAAGTGGATTATCAGAACCTTTTTTAACCCCAGAGATTTTTTTGATTAAATCTGTCATTGGTGGTTGTTTGATTACAAAAGTAAAACTTTTATCACTATAGTAAGAAATTTCTACAGGGATAGTATATCCAGCTTTATCTTTTGTTTTTTCATTAAAAGCTTTACAAAATTCCATGATATTAATCCCTCTTTGTCCAAGAGCTGGACCAACAGGTGGTGAAGGGTTAGCTGCACCAGCAGGAATTTGAAGTTTTAATACACCTTCTACTTTTTTAGCCATCTTATTTCCTTTTTTAAATTTTATCTTAATGATTTAGGCATTAGGCAAGAAAACTCAATGGAAGCAAAGTTTTATTGCCTAATGCCTAAAATAAATATATTTATACTACTCTTTCTACTTGAGTATAGTTGATTTCTACAGGAGTATTTCTTCCAAAAATAGAAACATTTAATTTTAAAATACCAGAAGCCATATCGAAATCTTCAACTACACCATTGAAGTTTGCAAATGGACCTTCATTAATTCTAACTAATTCACCCTCATCAAAAGATACTTTTGGTTTAGCAGCAGCTCTATTTTGAACTTTATCTAAAATTGAATCAATATCTTTATTCGATAAAGGTGTTGGTTTTTTTGATTCACCAATAAATCTTCCAACTTTTGGCATAGACTGGATTCTATGCCATAATGCAGTATCTAATTCGATTTTTGCAAATGCATATGCTGGATACAAAGGTCTTTCAACTATTGTTTTTTTACCTTTTTTTACTTCAATTAAATCTTCTGTAGGAACTAATACTTCAGAGATTTTACCATCAGCCATCTCATCAGCTAATCTCTCAAGTGCTCTTTTTACAGCTAATTCACTTCCTGAGTGTGTTTGTATTGCATACCATTGTTGTGCCATTTAAATTCCTTAGTTGATTACAGCAGATAAGCTTAGAGACATGATTGCATCAATTAATGCTAAAAAT
>QKDL01000010.1 GCA_003252105.1 Arcobacter sp. | reverse complement strand
TGCAGATACAGGAGTAGGTCCTTCCATAGCGTTTGCTAACCATTGGTTAAATGGAAATTGTGCTGATTTACCCATAGCACCAATAAATAAAAATGCTGCTATTGCTACTACTAAAATAGAATCTAAAGAACCAATTTTTGCAAATACTTCATCATATTGTAAACTTCCAAGATTCCAGTAGATTAAGAATAATCCAACTAACATCCCAAGGTCTGCTACTCTGTTTGTGATAAATGCTTCATTTGCCGCAAAACTAGGTGAGATTGAAGAAAATGGTGATAGTGTTGAAAATGGTGATTTATAAACATCTGATGTTTTTGGTTGATCCTCTTTGTGATACCAAAATCCAATTAATCCCCAAGAACAAAGACCAACACCTTCCCAACCTATAAATAACCCTGCAAAGTTATCTGACATTACAAGTATCATCATAGAAAAAACGAAAGCTGATAACCAAGCAAAAAATCTATTAAATGATTTATCATGATCCATATACCCAATAGAGTGGATATGTACCATAGTTGATACAATAGTTACTACAACCATCATAGTAACACTCACTTGGTCAACTACAAAACCAAAAGGGATATGAAGATTTCCTAAACTAATCCAATCTAACATTTTCACATGAACTATTGCTTCTGTTATATACACATAATGTAATAGATTCAGTGAAGCTATCATAGACACAGCCAATAAAGCTGAAGTTAAAATCCCAGTGAATAGCATCTTTGGTCTCATTGAGAAACAAGCTGCTATTAAAGAACCTAACAATGGAGCAAATAAAGCTATATATAAATATTTTTCCATCATTACCCCTTCATACTTTGTAAAATATCAAGGTCAATAGATTTTTTCTTCTTATAAACCATAATTAAAAGTCCAAGACCAATAGCAACCTCACTTGCTGCAATCGCTACAATAAAAAATGCAAACATTTGACCAGTTAAATCTCCATAAAATTTAGATACAGCTGCTAAGCCAATATTTACAGCATTTAACATAATCTCTGTAGAGAAGAAAAGCATAAGTAGGTTCTTTCTTCTAATTACTCCAGTTATACCTATTACAAATAAAACTGATGATAGAATTAAATAAGCGTTTAAAGTCATTTCTCATCCTTTGCACTCATTGATGCTTCAAGCTCATCAATTTGCTCTTCAGTTAATTCTGAATATGATATATCCATTTTCTTCCCTGCTAAAATAATTCCCCCAATCATAGCTACTAGTAACATTACAGCAGCAACCTCAAATGGGATTAAATATTTTGTAAATAGTACAATACCAACATCTTGTGAGTTACCCCACTCTGGATGTACTGGAGATTGTATTTGCATATTTCCACCAACAATTGGAGCAATAAAAATAATCACTATAATAAGAGCTGAAACTCCTGATAGTAAAAACACTAATCTTGGATTTTTTATATTCTCTTTTACTGTTGACAATGAATCAAAGAACATCATACCAAAGGCATAAAGTGCCATAACTGCACCTGTATAAACCACTATTTGAACAGCTCCTAGGAACTCTGCATCCAATAAAAAGAAAAATGCAGATATGAAAATCATCCCAGCTGCTAAAGCACTTAGTGCATATAGTGAATTATTTGTAAAAATAGTGATACAAAACATCACTATCGTTAAAAACGAAAATAGATAAAAAGCTACTATTTCAAACATCTCTCCCCCTTAGTACGACAATGGAGTTTTCTTGATTTTTTCATCTGCATCGCTAGATACAGCACCAAAACCAGGATACTCTTTTTGCTCTTTTAGTTTGTCAAGAGGTGTAAGTAAATCCTCTTTTAAAACGAAGTGTGCTCTTTGTTCTGAAGCATTTTCATATCTTTGCCCATGAACAATAGCAAGCTCTGGACAAACCTCAGCACAATATCCACAAAAAATACATCTTCCCATATTGATTGTGTATTCTAAAACCTCTTTTCTAGAGTTTTCATCTATTTTTGTATCCATTCTAATACAATCAGCGATACAAATCTTTTCACAAAGTCCACATCCAATACATCTGTTTTCACCAGATTCTAAAAGGGCTAGTAATTTGTGTACTGCTCTATATCTAGGACCAATAGGTAGTTTTTCTGCTGGATATTGAACAGTATGCATCTCACCTTTAAAAAGTGCTCCTGTCATCATCTTCCAAACTATTTTAAGACCACCAAAAAGTTCAAGTTTAACAGATCTGCTTGCAACTTGTTTGAACTCTTCCCAAGGTGTTTTAGGGTAGTTGTCTTCTAAAATATTTATATAATCTCCAACAGAGATGTTTCTATCTTTTAGTTTATCTAAACTCATCACTACCTCCTAAAACATCATCACAAAACCAGTGATAAGGATATTTACCACTGCCAATGGCATTAAGATTTTCCAACATAACCACATCAATTGGTCTGGTCTAATATGTGGCCAAGATGCTCTTGTCCATAAAAAGAAGAAAATCAAAAACATAACTTTTAATACAATTGCTAAACCACCAGGGATAAACCATAAGTCATTAAATCCACCTAAGAAAATAAGTGAGATTAAAAAACAGATTGTAAAAAGGTTCGCATACTCTCCAATAAAGAACATACCCCATCTCATACCTGAATACTCCGTTGCATAACCTGCAACAATCTCAGCTTCATGTTCAAGTAAGTCAAATGGTGTTCTATTTGTTTCAGCAAATCCAGCAATTACAAATAAAATAAATGCTAATGGTTGAGTCCATACAATCCAACTAGATACACCTTCACTTTGATAATTATTAATATCAATCAATGATAAAGAACCAACTAACATAAGTGGAGCTAAAAGCGCAAGTCCTGATACAACCTCATAAGATAGAAGTTGAATAGCAGTTCTAGCACCTCCAAGAAGTGACCATTTATTTGCACTACTCATACCAGCTAATAATGGTCCATACAATCCAACAGAAGCAACACCCATTACAAATAAAACCCCCACATTCACATCTGAAATAATTGGTCTTACTGTATAACCAAATAGTTCAAACTCTGGGAAAAATGGAACAGCTGTCATAGCTATAAATGCTGTTGCAGCTGTAATAATTGGTGCAATCATAAACACAGGTTTAGCTGCATTTTGAGGTACAAAATCCTCTTTTGTAAATAGTTTTATACCATCTGCTGCAAGTTGTAAAACACCATGAGGACCAACATTCATAGGTCCAAGTCTTCTTTGCATAAAGGCTAAAACTTTTCTTTCTATGTATGTTGTAAAACCAGCTAGTGCAGAAAATACTGCTAAAACTACTACTGCTTTTACAATTGTTTCAATAATAAATCCTGTCTCCATGATTAAACCTTTTTAATTATTGCTTTAGAGTATCTATATTCACTAAATAAAGATTTTGTATCTAAATCTTTTTGGAATGTTGATACATAAGCTATATTACCGGCGATTTGAGTATCTTCAAAAACTTCAAGTTCTAACTCTTTTTTATTTGAAGAAACAACTACCTTATCACCTTTTGCTAACTCATATTTTTCTAACAACTCTTTTGAAGCAAAAAAACCAGATTCTAAATCAGTTACAAACTCATGAGCTATTGCTGTAAATTCATTAAACTGATTTATTGGATTTGCTTTATATATTACAATCTCTTCTTCACTTAATACAAAGCTTGATTTCTCTTGTTGTTCTATACTTATATTTTTTGTTGTTTCAAAAGATGATATTTCATACCCTCTATATTCAACTCTATCATTTCCAAAATGGTTTTGTAATCTATCAAACTCTATTGCTTGAAAACCTTTTGAAGTTGGTAACTCTTGTGTATACTCAATTGTATATTCAATATCAGTTCCTAGAACCTTATTTGCAATATCATTTAACACATAACCTTTATAAGGTAAGGCTGCATTTGTAGGAACAACTCTTTTATCAATATTTACAAAAGTTCCCTCTTGTTGATTTAAAGCTGGCATATCTAAAGCACCATCGCCTAAAGCACTGATTTGGAAATCTGCTTTTTCATTGTATCCCACACTAACACCTGCTGCATCATCAATCACATCACAGATTAGGCTAACTCCTAAAGTATTAGTTTGTGTTGGGATAATATTTACTTTAAATTGCGTAAATCTATCTATTAGACCACAAAGTTTTGCTAAGTTTTCACTATTTGGATGAGTGATTAAATCTTCACCAACTACCAATGAGTAACTATCTTTTTTAGCTAAAAATGAATCTATTAAATCTAAGAAACTCTCATCTTTTCCAATCTCATCTAAAAATTTATAATAAGTAAATTCTACTTCTTTATCTTGTTTTTTAGATACTACTTTTTTAACCTCTTTTTCTTCACCTGTTTCTTCATCTTTTACAGTCTCTACAACGGTTTCTTTTACCACTTCTGTTATAGTTTTAGTTCTAATCTCTTTTTGAGAAGTTATATACTCTAAAATCTCTTGTGGCAAATCTTTTCCAAACAATGCCAAGATTAGATATAAAATAGACTCTTCAGCCATTGGCTTATGATAAACAAACTCTGTTGTTTTACCTTTTTTACCAATTTTTTCCATAATTGGATCTTGAACTGGGTGGAAATAAATTAAAGAACCTTTATTCATAACAACTGAATTATTTACAGCATATCTTGCATGTGGTAAGTCTGATTTTAAAAATGAACCAACACTTATAACAAAATCAGAATCGTGAACATCTTTTAGTGTAGCTGAGTATAAAGATTGTCCTGAAGTTGACGCATAATTTTCTAAAAACTTCTTAAAAAGATACGCATCTTTATTTACAAGTTTTGCTCCTGTTTTATCAGCAATTTTTTGTAAAATAAAAGCTTCTTCATTTGTAATATATGAGTTAAATCTTATAGCTTTTGCCTCTTTAAAAGCCTCTACAGCTTTTGAAAAGTTTTCTTCATCTTTTCCTGCAACTTTATTTTCAAAGTCATATCCAAATCTTGCTGCACCATTTACTGTTGAATAGTGATGTTCATTTGTAACTCTATAGATTTTTGGACTTGGATTGTCTATAGATTCATGTTTTGTTTCATAATAGATAAATGCACAATCTGATGAGTGAGGGTTTGCTGCTGGGATTCTTGTAAGCTCCCAAGCATTTGATTTATATTGAAAATCTGCACTAACAAGTGCTCCCACGGGACAAACAGAGATACACTCTCCACAATCTGTACAAGAATCAGCATCAAATCCAATAAGTGATTTATTTAGTTTGTTCCACATTGCATATGCATCTTTTGGCATACTCTCTTTTAATGCTTTACTTATATCATCAGAACCACGTTTTACTGTACTTAAAGCATTTGAACCAATCATATCTTTACACACAGTTACACACTTTTCACAAACTATACATAAACCTGGGTCGTATTTCATAACTCCCCAATTAGTTGCTGGTCTAGCCACATCTTTTATAGTATAACTTTGAGAATCCACTTTCATATATAAAGAGTAGTTTTGAAGTTCACACTCCCCACTTTGGTCACAAACTCCACATTGTAATGGATGGTTTACATCATAAACCTCCATAATAGCTCTTCTTTCTTTGTGAATATTCTCAGTATTTGTAATAACTGACATTCCATCTTTTACTTTTGCATTACAAGAGTATACTTGTTTTCCGTCTGCTTCTACTAAACATAATCTACATGCTAATGTTGGAGAACATCTAGTTAAGTAACAAATTGCAGGAATAAATATTTCATTTGCTCTAGCAACATTTAAGATTGTCTCACCCTCTTTTGCTTCTATACTCTTACCATTTATTGTTAATGTAATTAAATCACTCATTATTCATCAACCTTTTCAATCTTTACTTGCTTAAATCTATAACCTTGAGATACACTAGTTGAATCTTCACTATTTAGTGCACATAGTGCAACCATTCCATATAAATCTTTATCTATTACAAAATCTTTTTTAATCTTTTCATTATTGAAATTTATAAATACTTTGTCTTTATTTGAAACTTTTGCAACTCTCGCAAAAGATTCACTCCCTATTAGTTTACCTTCGTTTTCTTTTTCAAATGTAGTATAAATAACTGTTCCATTATATGAAGCTAACTCTTCAATTTCATCTAACTCTTCAACACATTTTTGTATTGCACTTTGAACAGTTTCATCAAGTGCTAAAACAGTTAATTTACTGTATTTATTTAAAACAGAAAGCATTTTGATAATATTGTCAACTCTTGGATGATTTACTATATCTCTTCCAACAATTAAAACAGCTTCCTCTTTATCTTCAAGTTTTTCTAAAGCCTCTTCAAACTCTTCTTCACCTGCACTACTTTCAGCTGAAATATATCCAATATCCAAATCATCAATATACTCTTGTACGGCAGAACTTGCATGTTTTATAAAAGTATCTAAAAGTAAAGCTGTAATACCCTCTTCACTTCCAACTTCATATTTTATAATTTGTGAATAATATACTCTTAAATCGACATTATCCACTGGATGCATATAAATAAATTCTGCACTATTTTTGGCAATTGCTTGAATAATTGAATCTTTTATAATCTCATTGTCACTAGCTAAAAAAGAACCAAAGGTGATGATATAGTCACTTTTTGCGATTATCTCTTTTTTTCCCATTATTCGTCATCATCCTCATCATCGTCATCATCTATAACTTTTTTTGCAGGTTCCTCTTCAACTACTGGTTTTGGCTCTGGTTTTACTTTTTTTACAACTATTGTCCAATCAACTTCGTTGTATTTAAGTGAATTCATAAGAGTATATCCAGCATCATAAATAACATCTGCACTTTTTTGAATAGGTAAAAAATCTCCAATTTCAAAAAGGAAGATTCCATTTTCACCCTCTGCTATATCCTTATCCATTAGCTCTAACATTCTGTCATAGAAGTTATCTTTTAATGGTCTTAAATCATATCTTTTCACAAATAACTCCTATCTATCAATTTCACCAAATACAACATTTAAGTTACCAATAATAGTAACTACGTCTGCTAATTGATGTCCTGGTAATAAATCTTCCAAAATACCTGTATGCCAAAAAGATGGTGCTCTTAATTTCAATTTATATGCATATGGGCTTCCATCACTTACTATCATATACCCAAGCTCACCTTTTGGAGATTCTGTTGCTACATAAATCTCACCTTTTGGTGGTCTCATACCTTGAGTTACTAAAACAAAGTGTTGCATCAAAGAATAATTTTGAGTTAAAATATCCTCTTTTGTTGATGAAATATATTCAGGTGAATGAGCCATAAGTTGAGACTCACTATTTTTATACATAGGAATTAATTGTCTTAAAATCTTTGCAGATTCTCTCATCTCTTGCATATAACATCTATATCTTCCATAACTATCACCTGTACTAGCTATTGGCACATCAAAATCTAGCTCTGGATAAAGTCCATAAGGCATCTCTTTTCGTAAATCCCATTTAACACCTGCACCTCTTAGAACGATTCCCGAACATCCCCAAGATTTTGCAAGTTTTTCATCAATTACACCTACATTTTCAAGTCTCATTCTCCAGATTCTATTTTCTGTTAAAAGACCTTCGTATTTTGTAACCTCTTCCTCTAAGATTTTTAAAAATGCCTCTAATTGTTCACACCAAGTTGTAGGTAAATCTAAAGGAACTCCTCCAATTCTAACTGCACTATGAGTAAGTCTTGCTCCACAATAATCTTCAATAAGATCCATTGCAAATTCTCTTTCTCTAAAGGCATAAAGGAAAACTGACATTGCACCAACATCAAGTGCGTGAGTAGCAAGCCAGAAAAGGTGAGAAATGATTCTATTTATCTCTAAAAGCATAGTTCTAATAATCTCTGCTCGTCTAGGAGCTTCTATACCTAAAAGTTTCTCAACAGCTAAAGCAAATCCATAGTTGTTTGAAGTTGAAGCGATATAATCCATTCTATCTGTTGTAGGTAAAAATTCATTATAAATCATATTCTCACCCATTTTTTCCATACCTCTGTGAAGGTATCCAACTCCAGGACTAGCTTTTACTATCTCTTCACCTTGAAGTTCTAACATCAGTCTCATTTGTCCATGGGCAGATGGGTGTTGTGGACCAAAGTTAACCATCATTGTGTTATCTTCTCTTTCAAAATGAATATTTTCAAAGAAAGGTTTTAATCTATTTACTGATTGTTGCATTGCCCTACCTTCTTTTCTCTAATATTATAGATTCTTCTTCTTTTAGCTTTTTGATAATAGGAACTCCACCCTCTTCTTGATATCCAAGTGGTGTGTGTTCTGGCTCTTTTCCATCAGTAATATCTACACCATATTCAACCTCATGTCCAAGTCTTGAGAATCTTTTTGTATCGTATCTATCAATCATTGCACTATCTCTGTTTTCAGGGCCAATAATATCTCTTGCTTCTTTACCAAAGATTTTATCCACTTCGTACCATTGTGCAGCTTCGTCACCTTGAAGAGGATACGTCTTTCTTAATGGATGGTCATACCAGTCATCAGGCATAATGATTCTTTTCATATTTGGGTGATTTAAGATTTTTACTCCGTACATATCATACATCTCACGCTCAGCCCAGTTTGCCATTTTAAATACTGAATATACAGATTCAATAGGTTGTTTTTGTCTAATAAAAGTTTTTACTCTCATTCTTTTTCTTTTTGTTAATGAAAGCATCTCATAAAAAATCTCAAAACCACCTCTAGCAGCTATGTAGTCTATTGCTGATAACTCCATCAACATATCGTATTCTAATTCATCCCTTAAAAATGTTAGAACCTTTACATTATCTTCTGGATTTATAAAAATCACTAGCTCAGTAATCTCAATAAAACTATCTAAGATTATAAAATTGCTTTGTAAACTTTCCATATCAGCACTATATATTTCATCACTACTTGGTTCACTTTTAGGTGTTTGTGGTGATACATAAAATCTGTCACTAAAATAAGATTTTTTTTGTACATCGTTTTTAGGTGTATATTTTCTCATTACACTAACCTTTTTTTCTTAATAGATCTAAAAACTGATTCTCTTCTAATCTTTTTTTGTAACATCATAAGTGCATATTGTAAAGTCTCAGGTCTTGGAGCACAACCTGGAAGATAGATATCCACAGGTACAATTCTATCTGCACCTTGAACTGTTGCATAAGTATTAAACATCCCACCTGTATTTGCACATGAACCCATAGAGATAACCCATTTAGGATCTGGCATTTGATCATACAATCTTCTCATAAACTCTGCGTGTTTTTTTGTAAGAGTTCCTGCTATTACAATAACATCTGCTTGTCTTGGACTTGCTCTAAATATAGTTCCAAATCTATCAAAGTCATATCTTGAAGCACCTGTTGCCATCATCTCAATAGCACAACATGCTAATCCATACGTTAAAGGCCATAAAGAGTTTGACCTACCCCAGTTTACAAGTTTATCAACTGTAGTAAGAGCAATTGGTGCTCCACCATCTTGAAGATAATTTACTTTATGCTGTGCCATTCAAGAGCTCCTTTTTTCCATGCATAGATAAATCCAATTGTAAGAAGTAAAATAAATAGTACCATTTCAACGAAACCGAACCATCCTAATACTTTAAAATCTACAGCCCACGGAAACATAAATATGATTTCAATATCAAAAAGAATAAATAAAAGTGCCATCAAATAAAATTGAACAGAGACACTGTTAGGTTGTTTTGTAACCTCAGGTCCGCACTCATAAAGTGTAGTTTTAAGCTTTTCTGTATCTAGCCTAGCTAGCTTCCTACTAATCAGCCTTGCTAAAAAAACTGTAGCAATAAAGGCACCAAAAGTAACAATAAACATAAAAAATGCACCAAAATACGGATGTGAAAACTCCATATGTGTCATTACTAATCCTTCCCTAGAATATTTGTAGATAATAACTAATATCTCATAAAGTTAAACTTAGAAAAATTTTAATCATAAGTATTAGTTATAATTTTTCACGGTTTTCTTAAAAAAATCCTACTTTATTTTCAGAATCAAAGTTACCCTTCAACTCTTTTTGAATCTGCTCTTCAAAGTCTCCTACTGTAAATATTGGTTCATCCTGTATAGCCACTTTAAAGGCAGTATTTTTTATAATCATCTCTATTTGACCACCAGTTAATTCATGAGAAACTAGTTTAGATAAATCAAACTCTTTACTTAGTGGTAAGTTTTCTGGAAGCAATTTTTCCCATAAAAGTTTTCTTTCATTTTCATTAGGTTTTTTAAACTCAATTTTATAATTAAATCTTCTAGAAAATGCTTTATCAAGCGATTCCAAAAGGTTCGTCGTTGCAATTAGTATTCCATCGAATCTTTCTATTTGCTCTAAAAAGATATTTTGCATTTGATTATGCATCTTTTCACTTCCACTAACACTTGTAGTTGTTCTTGAACTTAAGAATTGATCTGCTTCATTTAAAAGCAAAATTGGTTCTGTTTTACTTCTATGTTTTATCTCTTCATATTTATCAAAAATATTTCTAACATTTTTTTCACTTTCACCAACATACATAGATAAAATCTTTGAACAATCGAAGCTAAGAACCTGCTTTTTTAGGGACTTTGCAAGGGCTAAAGCCGTTAGGGTTTTTCCTGTTCCTGCAAAGCCATAAAAAATAATCTTAGCTTCAATATTTTTTTTCTTATCTTTTATGCCCCATTGTTTTAGTCTGTTATATACTTTTTTGTCTACTTGTTTTAAAAGTGCATCCAAAGTTTCTCTTGTTTTTTCATTTAAAATTACATCATCTAAAGTTTTAGTTGTAGAGACAAGTTCAAAGGTATCTTGCTCTTCAATTAGAGTTTCAAGTTTCACTTTTCGTGTTCTTGTTTTCTTTTTTGTAGGATGTGATATCTTATATAGTATCTCATCAGGGATATAAAAGTTTCTATTTATTCCTCCAAAAGGTGTTAATACCTCATCATAATCCACTAAACCATTTGATACTAGATTGGAACTCTCTTCCAATAAACTTCTAAATTTTATCTTCTCATAATCATCACTTGATACAAGATTTATCAAAGAGTTCATATCTCTAATAGTACCATCACCCCCTGAGTATTCCTCTTTTAAAAGTGCTAAAAATAACATTTGTTCTTGTTCATTTAGATTATGAGATTTAAAAAAATCTTCTATCATAATCCCTGAATCAGTCTCTTGAACCCTATCTCTAATTCTATTTTCAAGTAGTGTAAGTTTTGATTTTAGTCTATTTATATTTGGTGAATTTTCATCAAAATTTCTTTTTACAAGATTTAATTGTTGTGCTAAATCTATTCTAAAAAATTGATCTTGTAAATACTCCAAATGATCTTCATATTTTTTAATCTCTGGTAAAACAAACTCCAAGGAACCTTTTTCTAACAGCTTTAAAAAAGCGGCAGATAATGATACTGCTGAATTTAGAAGCTCTAATTTTGACATCTCACTAAGTTTTACATGATCAAAGCTACTTTGTATCAACCATCCAAATTCAAGTAGAGATTTAATCAAATCTATATGATTTAGATGTTCATATTTTTTTACATCAAAAAACTCACTTAAAATATCAATTACTACTAAAGTATCTCTACCTTTGATATACTCTTTTGTAATATATTGTAAAATTTCTGCTTCTTTTTTTGAGCATTTTAGATGGGTAAATAGTGCAGACTTTTCAACATCTTCACTTTGTATAAAATCAATTATCTCTTTCATCTGTTTTTTATATCCTCTAAATTTTTATAAAATCTTTCCATATTCTCTTTCTTTTTAAATTCAACTTTATAATTATCATTTATTATTAAAGTTAAATTTTTTTTCTCTATTTTTTTTATATCTTTAATTTTCATTTCATATTTTTTTTCTAAATCTACACTAAAAGCATTATCTATTTGAACTATTTTATCTGAACAAGTAGCCTTGTAAGTGCCTTTTGAATAAATTATATCTTGACAATTATTTGATTCTAGGTGTAATTTAATTTTTTCTAGATTTGAATTATCATAGATATTTAAAGATATTACAATAGCTGCAATTAAAACAAACAACACTAAAAAAATCATTTATTTGTCCCTCAAGTTTAATGGTTAAATTATACCAAAGCTAAACTATGAATTAGGAAGGATAGAAAGTATAACTGTAATTGTTCCCATAGAAACGAGTGTTTGTAAAGTTATAATTGCAGACATTAGTTTTAAATCTCCACCTAATTGTCGTGCTAAAATATATGATGAAGATGCTGTAGGCATTGCACCAAAAAGAATTAATATTCCCAAAGCAATACCATCTATATCTAAAGCCATACCTATAAACATAATCAAAAACGGAAAAACTGCTAGTTTTACAAAGGTTGAAAAAAACAGTTCCATTTTTACATCATTTAACTGGCTTATACTAAGTCCTACACCAACAGATAAAAGTCCCAAAGGAAGCGCGGCTGAACTTAGAAGTTGCAAAGTTTTATCTAAAGGCAAAAATAAACTAACCCCTAAATAATTTAATCCTCCACCTACTATACACGCTACGATTAATGGATTTTTAGCAAGTGATTTTATAAATCCTTTAACACTTATTTTATCAGTTGGAGTATAAATAGAAAATATTCCTACACAAAAAATATTTAATAAAGGGATCATAAAAGTTATCAATAAAGCAGCTAAAACAAGCCCTTTATCTCCAAACATTGCATCGATTAAAGCCAAAAAAACATAAGTATTGAATCTAACTGAACCTTGATATATAGAGGTAAAAGCTTTAGCTTCAAACCTAAAAATAAATCTATTTATAAATACCAATAAACCTGTTACAACAATAAGAGTAATTATCCCTGATAATACAAAATTAAACCCGTCTATTCCTGTAATAGACGCATTTATCAACTTATAGATAAGTAAAGATGGGAATAAAATATAGTAAGTAAATTTATCGGCATATTGCCAAAAACTTTCGTGAGGGAAAGAGACCTTTTTTAAGAAATATCCCAAAAGAATAATAAAAAATATAGGTAATAGTGCTGTAAAAATTTGTTCCATAAAATCTTCTTTATATTAAAACGAAATAATACCATATCAACCTCAAAAAAATTTAAAAACCATATATTAATCTAAACTTAGAAAATACTTTTAATAATTATATTAATATATTTTTTATATAATTCTATAATTAAAGGAGTTATAAATGTACAAGAAAATAATAAACTTAACTTTTCAATCTGTATTTGATAATAAAAATACACTCATTAAATCATTACTTTTCCCTTTGGCTCTACTTGTAATTTTAAGAATAGTTACAGAAGAGTTTCCAAATATAAAAGAGACTTCGCTTATCTTTCCAAATTTGATTATAAATATTTTGGTTGCTGTTATCACTCATAGAATATTACTTTTAAATGAAAAAGATATAAATATATGGAATATGCCCCAGTTTAATAGGTTTTTTAAAAAAACACTACTATTTTTACTTATATGCATACCTTTAGCTCTACTTGCACTAATACCTACAGTTGGTATAATCTTAGCTATCTTATCAATATTATATATAAGTATTAGACTATCTTTGGTTTTCCCTTCTATATCATTGGATGAGGATATAACTTTTAAACAATCATGGGAGTTTACTAAAAAATATCAATTTTTATTGCTATTTTCTGTTGTTTTATTCCCTTTATTCTTTGCTATTGTAGTTGGATTAGTTTATACTTTAGTGATAGAATTTTTATCAGGATTAATCTCTGATAAATTATATGTTTTATACCCTGTATTAGACTTGTTTATTATGGTTTTTGTTATTAGTGCCTTGTGTGCAACATACAAGATTATCAAAGATGAACATCCAGAATTTTTCAAAAAAGAGATAAAAGAAGATGAAAATAAGATTACTATCATAAACAATGAAGAGAAAAAAATGTTTGATAAAAATCAAAAGATAAAAATAGATTTTGAAACTTTAAAACAAGAATTAAATATCCAATATAACTCTTTAGGTTTTATAGATGTAATTATAAATAAAGAAAACTCATGGATGATAAAAAATCCAAAATTACAAAACGCCTATATTATGCTTTCTAAACTTACTGATAATGAATATAAAATAGAAACTTACAATACACAAGAAGCAAGTCTAAGGTTTTTAGAAATAAGGTGAGAGTATCACTTTATTTCTATATAAACCTTACTTTACAGTAGCTAATTTTGAATGCACTGGTATATTTACTGCATTTATACTTGGCTTTTTATTATTATGAAAATCGAACTCTAATTTTACATCTGGTCCAAAAATCAAACAATGAGTAGAACCACCAAAATGGAACATCCCTAACTCATCACCTTTTTTGATAGCTTGTCCTTTTTTTACAGTAATCTCACAAGAAGAAACCTCAGCCATACCAATAGCAATGAAACACATCAAACCTATTTTTGGATTATCTGCTTCTATAAAAATCACTGCTCTTGTTGCAACTGCACTTAAAAATGGTTGTGAGTCATTTGGGGCACTTGGATCGCCTCCATCTTTATTTGAAAAACCTTGATATTTATTTTCTAAATAGTATGTTCCATTTACTATAAAAGCTTTTTTAATCTTACCACTTACAGGAGAGTTCCATCTGTGATAACTTAAAGCACTTAAAAAAGCTTGATAAATAGTACCACCCTCAAACTTACTAGCTAAGGGGTCAAAGTTCATCATATTTTCCAAAGAGTATGGTTGCCCTTTTAACCAAAACTTTGCATCTTTTTTTACATCTTTTACCACTTGTAATGGTGCTGATTCACAAGCATTTGCAATAATATCTTTACCTTTTGCAATTGGTCTTACACCTTCTTTAAATTTTCTTGTAAAAAAATCATCCCATGATTTAAACCCATAATACTTATCTTTTGGGTCACACTCAAATATATCTTCAAAGGTTTGTTTCCTGCAATCTTTTTTATCCTCTACAGCTTCACAAGCTACTTTTACCATCTCTCTTTTTGCTTCGTCACTAAGCCAAGCTAATACTTTAGGCGTTCTATTAGGGAAACTTTCAACTAATACTTTTCTTGAATCTTTACTTACTAAATATTTACTCCAATAAGCCAATATCTTTTTAAGTTGTTGATTTACCAAAGCATTTGAGAAAAATTCATATCCAAAACTTGTAGCCATAGGCCAATCAAGTAAAGCGTTTATAGGAAATCCAATAAGCCCACAAGGCTCTTCATCCCCACTTTTATCAGGACATTCTGTAAACTGTGGAGCTTGGGTCATGATACCATTTAAAAGAAATAAAAACTCATCAAAGTTTTTTACCTCAGGCGTTCCTAGTGGAGTTTTCTCTCTCATTATCACAGCTTCCGTGAACATAGAAGTAGCAAGCCCATTTAAAACAGCATCACTTTCAACCATCTGTTTAAAATCTTGTATAGGTTTGATTAAAGGAGCGTTTTGTTTCTCTACCTCTTTTCTTAAATCCCTAATCCAAGCATCAATTTGCTCAACACTACTAGGAAGCCAACTTCCAGCTCTTGTTTTTGTTAAATGACTCATAATTATTCCTTTAGAAAAAATTGTTTATAACACCTTTTTTTAATAAACAATCTAATTATAAAGTATTTATGTCACAAATTGTGTCACAAGAAGTTTTTTTTGATTTTTTAGTCTAAAGTTAAAAGTAACTCCTCAAAAAAAGAGGCTTTGAGGAGTGTTATCAGTAAAAATTATAGAATTATTTCTCTACCAACTCATACATAGCCTTAATCTCATCAGGCCAAATTGTTTCATCAATAGTTTCTAAAACCAGTGGAATATCATCCATTCTTTCATCATTCATAATAAATTTAAAGGCATCCCAACCAATCTCACCTTCACCTAAACTATGGTGTCTATCAACTCTACTTCCCAAAGGTGGTTTAGAATCATTTATATGCATACCTTTTAAAAACTCTCGTCCTACTATTTTGTCAAAGTCTCCCCAAGTTTTATCATAAGCTTCACGTGTTCTTATATCGTAACCTGCTGTAAACATATGACAGGTATCTATACATACTCCAACTCTACTTTTATCTTCTACTTTGTCTATGATATAAGCTAGATGTTCAAACTTATATCCTAAATTACTTCCTTGTCCTGCTGTATTTTCTATAACTGCTGTTACGCCACTTGTTTTATCTAAAGCTATATTGATTGATTCTGCTATTACTTCAAGGCATTGTAACTCTGCACTTTGTAATAAATCATCATAATCCACAGCTTTTTTTGAAAACTTTTGTAAATGGCTTCCGGGGTGAAAGTTTAGTCTATCAAGTCCAAGTATTTCACATCTTTGCATCTCATCTATAAAAGCTTCTCTACTTTTGATAAGTTTTTCCTCTTCTGGGTGTCCTAAGTTTATCAAATAACTATCATGGGGTAAGATATGTTTTGCTTGGATTCCACTTGTTTCTAAATTTTTGAACCAAAGGTCTAAAGTTTTGTTATCAAAGGGTTTTGCATCCCATCTCTTTTGATTTTTTGTAAAAAGAGCAAAAGCTTTTGCTCCTATTTCCATAGCATTTAAAGGGGCATTAAACACGCCTCCTGTTGCACTTACGTGTGCTCCTACATATTTCATTATCAATTCCTAAATATTATTTCTTAAAAAAACGATAATACAAAAATAGTTCTTTAAAGCTAATTACTGTAATATTTACAAATCATATATAAGCTAAAAAAGTATTAATCAATGAATAAAAGAACCACTTACAAAAAACTTATATTAAAAATCATCCTATTAACTTTGACAATAAGCTTATCTGTTGCATTTTTATACGCCCAATATATGAAACAAAATGCCATAGAAAAACTCACAAAAGTTGATGCAAAAAAAACAACTCAATTAGTATTTCAATCTTTATATTCAGCCATGGAAAAAGGTTGGAACAGAGATGATATAGATAAGATTATTCATAGACTAAATAATGTAGATGAAAATATGATTGTAAATATTTATAGAGGAGATATTGTCAATAAACAATTTGGAATAATCCAAAAAGATTATGAAGAAACTCAAAAGAACAAACTAATCCAACAAGCTTTTAAAAACACAGAAGTATTAAATATAGTTGATGATACAGCTATAGATTACTATTATCCGGTAACTGCACAAAATGAGTGTTTAAAATGTCATACACAAGCTAGTACAGGTGATGTACTGGGAGTTATTAATATATATTATCCTATAAAAGATTTAAAGGTATCATTATCTAGTATAATCAACTTTTTTCTAATTTTTACCATTGTTTTTTCAATTATAATCTTTTTTGCACTATTTGCAGAGTTTGATAAATATCTTGTAAGACCAATTAAATCATTTATAAATAGTATAAACACTATTTCAAATGAAAAAAATATCAAAAAAAGAGTTTCTTTACAAAACAATAATGTTGAAGAAATAGACTCTATGCAAACAGTTTTTAATAATATGTTAGATTCAATAGAATTTCAATTTTATTATGATTCTCTAACCTCATTACCAAATAGAAAAAAACTTATAGAGATAATATCTGAGCATGAAAATGGCGTTTTAATTATTGTAGATATTGATAAATTTCAAGAGATAAATGACTTATATGGAGATAATTCAGGAGATGAAATATTAATAGAAACAGCCAAAATATTAAAAAACAATATCCCTATAAATGGCGCTCAACTTTATAAACTCCATGCAGATGAATATGCTATATATTATCCATTTGATCTTTCTTATAATGAAATAGAGAAACTTACAACACATATATCACAAGTTATTGATAATACAACTTTTGAAGTAGAAGGTACCCAAATATATGCTAGCGTTACAATAGGTGTAGCTTATGGAAACCTTTTCTTACTTAATTATGCAGATATAGCACTTAAACTCGCTAAAAAAAAGAAAAAAAGATTTTTAATTTATGATTCAAATATGCATATTGAATATGAATATGAGCAAAACTTATATTGGACAAAAAAAATCAAAGATGCTATAAACAATAATATGATAGAACCCCTTTATCAACCCATAGTAGATACCCAAACAAAACAAGTTGTAAAATATGAAGCTTTGATGAGAATGGTTGATAGAAATGGTGAATATATAGCACCTATACATTTTCTAGAACTTGCTAAAAAAAATAAGTTGTATCCAGAACTTACTCAAATCATAATTGAAAAAACATTTAAAAAATTTAAAAACTTCAATGCCCAAGTATCTATAAATATCTCGGTAGAAGATATTTTAAATGAATATATACACTCTATAATTATAGAAAAACTTCATGAGTATAAACTAAAAGATAAAATTGTTTTTGAGATTTTAGAATCAGAAGGGATAGAAAACTACGAAGAGGTTAAACACTTTATTAAAGAGGTAAAAAAAACAGGTGCAAAAATCTCGATTGATGATTTTGGTACTGGATACTCAAACTTTGAATACCTTATGAAACTTGATGTTGATTATATCAAAATAGATGCTTCAATGATAAAAAACATTGATAAGAATAAAAACTCTAAAATTGTTACAGAGACTATAATAAACTTTGCTCAAAAGATGAATATAAAAACTATTGCTGAATTTGTACACTCTAAAGATGTTTATGATATTGTAAAATCTTTAGGGGTTGACTACGCCCAAGGATACTATTTTGGAGAACCCAAAAAATTAGATTAATTATTTAAACTACATAACAAAATCTCTTTTTTTTTTAATACTTTTTTTGTAATATTGCGATACTGGCTATATTTAGGCTATAAAATTTGTGTAGTATTCGATTAAATTTAACCTAAATATGTACAAAATGAAGGACGAGAATATGGATAAGGTAGTAATTATTGGTGGAGGATACGCGGGTATCTATGCCCTAAGAGAACTTGTAAAAAACAAAAATATAAAAATCACTCTAATAGATAAACATACATTTCACAATCTACAACCAGAAGTTTATGATTTAATTGCAAACAAATCAAATATTGCAGATGTTACGATTGATTTAACAACACTTACAAAAGGTTGTAATCACAGCTATTTAGAGTATAAAAATCTAAAAGTTAGAAGAATAGACCAAGAAAGTAAAAAAATCTTTACAGAAGAGGAAGAGATAGTTGAATATGATTATTTAATCATTGCTACGGGGACAAGGACTTTTTTCCCACCACAAATTCCAGGTTTAAATAATGCCCACGATATCAAAAAACTTCACTGGGCAATGTATTTTAAACAAAGTTTTGAGAATCAATTATTTAAAAAAATTCAAGATGAAGCAAAAAAATGTGACGATACTCACATCGTAGTTGTAGGTGCTGGTTTATCGGGAGTTGAAATAGCAGCAGAGATGGCATACAACTCTAAAATGTTTTTCAAAAGAGGAAATTTCAGTTGTGATAACTTAAAAATCTCATTGATTAGTAGTTCGGATACAATCTTACCGGGACTACATTCAAAACTTATTGAGATTTCCCATAACAGATTAAAAGAGTTAGGAATCAATGTTATTACTAATACAAAACTTCAAAAATGTGAAGATGGTTTTGCTTATCTTTCAAATGGTACAAAAATCTACAACTCATTTTTAATCTTTACTGGTGGGGTAGAAGCAAATAAAATCACTGAAGAGTTAGATGTAAGCCTAAATCCAAAAGGTCAAATCATTGTAAATGAATTTATGCAAAGTGACAAAGATGACCACATTTTTGCTATCGGTGATGCAGCAGAGATTAGAAATCAAAAAGGTGAACTAATGCCTCCAAATGTAACAATTGCGAGAATCAGTGGAACAAATGCAGGTAAAAATGTTTTAAATATGATAAAAAATAAAAAACTAATCCCTTGTGATCCAAAACTTGAAGGTATATTAATTGCTCTTGGTGGGAAATATGCAGCAGGAAGTATTTATGACTTATTCCATGTAAAAGGAAGACTTGCATATGAAATAAAACATTATGTTTTTAGTTCATATAGAAAACCTTTATTAAAACTGATCAAAACAGGTTATTCAAAACTAAAAAAAGGTATTTAATCTTTTAAGATTTTTATTAAAATATTATTCTTTTTGTCCCTATGGATAATTTGTTTTTTATTTTGACTGAATAGTTCTTTTAAAAAACTATCTTTGTAACTTTTATCAAGATACTTTTTATTAAAAGAGCTATTTATCTCACAACTAAAAGTATCTTTACAAACCCTATTATCAAAAATATCTAAATTTAAAATAACACTTCCTGCAGAAAAGATTTGTACATTAATATGGTCACTATATTTTGAGATGAAACCTTTATCATAAAACTTCATAGTGGGTGTTTTTATCAAAATTGTTGCACTCGAAACCAGTTTCGGTTGTCTATTTGCACAGCCAAAAAATATAAAAATTGTAATTATAATTGCAAATATAGTTTTTATACCTAATCCTTTGTTATAAAAAATTTCACTATAATACAAAAAAAATCATCAAAGGTAGTTTTTGTTAGTTCATATTTGCTGTGCAGTTGATTCTCATTATTTTTTAGAAAAGCTTAGGGAAGATTTTCCTAATGAAGAGCTTGTAGGTTTCTTTTACGATCCAAATATACATCCTTATGAGGAGTATAGATTACGATATTTAGACGTTGAATACTCTTGTAAAAAACTTGGAATAACTTTACTTGAAGGACCATATAACCTAAAAGAATGGCTAAAAAAAGTAAAAGGACTAGAAAACGAACCGGAAAAAGGTGACAGATGCACTGTGTGTTTTGATGATAGACTTGAAGTTAGTGTAAAAAAAGCTTTAAAATTAGGACATAACAAATTTACTACTTCATTACTTATTTCTCCTAAAAAATCTCAAGATAAATTAGAAAAAATAGGAAAAGAACTAGAAGAAAAATACAACTGCCAATTTATTTTCAAAGATTATAGAAGCGGAAATGGTACACAAGAACAAGGTGAAGTTGTAAAAGAAAACTCACTATATAGACAAAACTATTGTGGTTGTATCTATGCACTAACTGCACAAAGAGAGCACCAAGATAAAATTATGGATGAGATGTTTTCCCCAATTTCAAATCAAATTGTTCCTGAATCAATTGAAAGTAGATTAGAACTATATAGAAAAAGAGATGATTTAGAAGCAAAAGATATACCATTTAAAATAATCAAACAAAGATTTTTAAACTATAGATTGTTAAGTGGTCTTACAAAAATTGATAGGAAAATCATTCCCTCTTATTTTTTATGTTATTCAGTGTTGGGTAAACATAAAACAAATGGAAGAATCATCTATGATAAAGATGAAATTTATTATCTAAATAGAGATGAAGTAAAAATTTTACCTCTAACAAGATTTAATGAGATAGGAAATAGTACATATAGAAGTGTAAAAGATTTGATGTTTAATCCCCCTACTTTTGAATCGGAACTAAACATTAGAGATAAAGTTACAAACAATCCTTATGGCTTATCTACAATAGTTGTAGTAGATGAAGTAATAGATGGAAAATATGAATTTGAAATAGATTCTATAGTTTATGAAGATGTAAAAGAAGTGATTATATGAAGCTTTTAGTAAGTGCACTTGAAACTTCATCAAATATCCATTTAAAAGAACTTGTAAAACATTTAGATCAAAATATAGAACTAAAAGGGGTTTTTGACAAAGAGTTAGGAATTCCCCTTTATGACCTTTCACACCTTGCTATTATGGGATTTGTTGATGCTATAAAAAAAATACGATTCTTTTTTAAACTAAGAGATGAGTTAGTAGAACTTGCTAGGGACTGCGATAAGGTTTTACTAATGGATAGCTCAGGATTTAATCTGCCCTTAGCAAAAAAACTTCGACAAACATATCCAAATAAAGAGATTATTTATTATATTTTACCTCAAGCTTGGGCTTGGAAAAGAAAAAGAGTTGAAAAACTAGAAAAGTATTGTGATAAACTTTGTTCTATCATCCCTTTTGAAAGTGAAATCTACAATGATAAAAATAAAATCACATATGTAGGACATCCACTTTTAGATGAGATAAAAAATTTCAAACAAGAACTTATAAATAGTGGCAAAATAGTTTATATGCCAGGGAGCAGAAAAACAGAAATTACAAATCTTATGCCAATTTTTAGAGAACTAAGCTCTAAAATAAAAGATAAAGAACATGTTTTGATTATTCCATCAAAGTTTGATAAAGAATATATAAAAAAAACTTATGGAAATTTAGAAAATTTTAAAATTTCAAATGATACACATAAAGAGATTTATGAAGCAGAATTTGGATTTATTTGTTCAGGAACTGCTACACTTGAAACTGCTCTTATTGGTACACCTTTTACCTTATGTTATATAGCAAAAAAACTTGATTATTTTATAGGTAGGAAGTTTGTAAAACTTCCATATATTGGTCTATCTAATATCTTTTTTGAAAAAATGGGTAAGGATATTATTCATAAAGAATTTTTACAAGAAGATGTTACCGTAGAGAACTTATACGAAGAGTATCAAAACATGGATAGAAAAGAGTTTTCAAAAAAGGTTTCAGTGTTAAGAGAGTATTTAAAATATGGCAGCTCTAAAAATGTTGCAAAAATAATTCAAAACTAATTTTGTTTTGGATAAAATATATGATTTTTAAAACAGACATAGGAATATAAGAATGTTAGATGTAATGGAAATTCAAGATATTTTACCACATAGATACCCTTTTTTATTAGTAGATAGAATCACTGAGATGGAAAAAGGAAAATCAGTTACTGGATACAAAAATATCTCAATTAGTGAGCCTGCATTTATGGGGCACTTCCCAGGTCATCCAATCTATCCAGGAGTATTAATCCTTGAAGGTATGGCACAAGCTGGTGGAGTTTTAGCACTAAAAAGCAATGACCTATCAAAAGAGGAATTAGCTAAAAAAGTTATATATTTTATGAGTATTGATAAAGCTAAATTTAGAAGTCCTGTTAAACCTGGTGACAAATTAGAATATAGAATTGAAATCAAAAAATTAAGAGGAACGCTAATCGTTCTTGATGGTAAAGCTTATGTAGATGATGCTTTAGTTGCTGAAGCAGAACTAAAAGCTATGATAGTAGATAAATAAAGTTTAATCGAATGAATAATATTCACAAAACAGCTATTATTGAAGATGGAGCACAACTTGGTGATGATATCACAATTGGTGCTTATACGGTTATTGGCAAAGATGTAAAAATTGGCAATGGTACTACAATTGCAAGTCACACTCTTATCGAAGGGAAAACGACTATTGGAGAAAATAACCAAATTTTTTCTCATGCAACACTTGGTTCAATTCCACAAGATTTAAAGTTTGGTGGAGAAGATGTAGAACTAGTTATTGGGAACAATAATAAAATCAGAGAATATACTTTGTTTAATCCAGGAACACAAGGTGGTGGTTCTATAACTAAAATAGGAGATAACAACCTATTCATGGGATATACCCACGTTGCTCACGATGTAATAGTTGGAAATAATTGTATTTTTGCAAATGTAGCAACACTTGCTGGTCATGTAGAAATAGATGACCATGTAGTTGTAGGTGGATTAACACCTGTTCATCAATTTTGTAAAATTGGTTCAAATGTTATGATTGCTGGAGGTTCAGTAATTACCCAAGATATTCCACCTTTTTGTTTAGCAGAAGGAAATCGTGCTGTTTTAAGAGGTCTAAACTTAAACGGTCTTAGAAGAAGACTTGAGAATAGAAGTGACATAGATGAGATTAAAAAAGCATATAAAGCTATTTTTGAATCAGGGTATCCTATTTCAGATATAGCAAAAAAGCTTATTGAAACAAATGACAATAGATATGTTTTAGAGTTAGCAAATTTTGTGCTAAATACTAAAAGAGGCATACCTTTTAATAGAAAATAGGAGAATTTTTTTATATGAGTAAATTAGAATGTGATTTTTGTGGATCTCCTGACTCTAATGAGAACCCGATAATATCAGGAGACAATGCTTGTATTTGTAAAGCTTGCGTAAATGCAGCTTACGAAATTATGACAGGAGCAAAATCTGACGATGATGAGGAAGAGTATTCTTCTGAAGAGATAACAAAAGAATTAGAGTTAAGAACGCCTGCACAATTAAAAGAGATTTTAGATGATTATGTAGTTGGTCAGAACAGAGCAAAAAAAGTTTTATCTGTTGCAGTATATAACCACTATAAAAGAATTTTTAGAAAAGATGAACTTGAAGATGATGATACAGAAATCAATAAATCAAATGTTCTTTTAATAGGACCTACTGGTTCTGGTAAAACACTACTGGCTCAAACAATAGCAAAATATCTTGATGTTCCTTTAGCAATTGCAGATGCTACAAGTTTAACAGAAGCTGGATATGTTGGTGATGATGTTGAAAATGTGGTAACAAGACTTTTACAAGCTGCAAATGGTGATGTAAAAAAAGCTGAAACTGGTATTATCTTTATAGATGAAGTTGATAAAGTAGCACGTATGAGTGAAAACAGATCAATCACGAGAGATGTATCAGGTGAAGGTGTACAGCAAGCACTACTTAAAATAGTAGAGGGTTCTTTGGTAAATGTTCCACCTAAAGGGGGAAGAAAACACCCTGGTCAAGATGCTATCCAAGTTGATACAACAAATATTTTATTTATTTGTGGTGGTGCTTTTGATGGTCTTGAAGATATCATCAAAAAGAAAAAAGGTGGAAATGTTTTAGGTTTTAATCAAGAGAAAAAAAGCAAAACTGATGATGCCATAATCTCTGATGTTGAAGCTCATGACTTAGTTAAATATGGACTTATTCCTGAACTTATAGGAAGACTTCATATGATAGCAACATTAAATGAAATTAGTGAAGATGATATGGTACATATTTTAACTGAACCTAAAAATGCTTTAGTTAAACAATACATCAAACTTTTCAATCTTGATGGTGTAAAATTAGAATTTGAAAAAGATGCTCTAAAAGAAGTTGCAAAACTAGCAATTGAAAGAAAAACTGGAGCAAGAGGATTAAGATCAATTTTAGAAGATATTATGCTTGATATTATGTATGATCTTCCATCGTATAAAGATAAAACTGTAACAATCACGAAAGAGGTAGTTACACTAAAAAAAGAACCTAAAATAGCTTAAAGAGGATTTGATATGTTGTTTGATAAATTAATTGGTCTATTTTCTAATGATATGGCGATAGATTTAGGTACTGCAAATACAATTGTGTCAGTAAAAGGAAAAGGTATCATTATAAATGAACCTTCAGTTGTAGCAGTACAAAGTAATAGATATGGAAAAGATAAGATTTTAGCAGTTGGGCAAGAAGCTAAACAAATGATTGGTAAAACGCCACTTAATATTCAAGCGGTACGTCCTATGAAAGATGGAGTTATTGCTGACTTTGAAATGACAGAGATGATGATTAGATATTTTATCGAAAAAGCTCACGCTAGAAAATCGTTTATCAGACCAAGAATAATTATCTGTATCCCTTTTGGTATTACTCAAGTTGAAAGAAAAGCGGTAAAAGAATCAGCTTTAAGTGCAGGAGCAAGAGAAGTATTTCTTGTAGAAGAACCAATGGCAGCTGCTATTGGTGCTGGTATTCCTGTTGCTGATCCATCTGGTTATGTTGTTGTTGATATTGGTGGTGGTACAACTGAGATTGGTGTAACTTCTCTTGGGGGACTTGTATTATCTAAATCAATTAAAGTAGCTGGTGATAAATTTGACAAATCAATTATGGAATATGTAAGACAAAACTATAACCTATACATTGGGGAAAGAACAGCAGAAAATATCAAAATCGAAATTGGTTCAGCTATCAAACAAGACCAAGAATTAAAAATCAAAGTAAAAGGTAGAGATAACTCTGGTTTACTTTCAACAATTGAACTAGGAAGTGAAGGAGTTAGAACAGCTATCAAAGAACCTTTACGAGAGATTGTATCAGCAGTAAGATCAGTGTTAGAAGATATGCCACCTGATTTAGCAGGAGATATTGTAGATAATGGTGTTATCCTAACTGGTGGTGGTGCTTTAATTAGAGGTTTAGACAAATATCTATCAGATATTATCAAATTACCTGTAAAAGTTGCCGAAGAGCCATTATTAGCTGTTGCTTATGGTACAAGTAATGTTTTAGATCAGGATGATTTACTAAAATTAATTACAAATGAATAAATTCATTTTTTTTCTTGTTTTTGTTGCAATTAGCTTAGGGTATATTTTTGAATTAGACAAAGTAATTGCAACAAATTTTAATCCATTTACATCGATAAAAAAGTTTTATATAGACACTTCAATATCGATTGTAAATACAACTCAAAAATATTTTTATCAAGTAACAACAATTCAAAATCTTCAGAAAGAGAATGCTGATTTAAAAACTTATAAAATTTTATACCAATCAGCAAATAATAGACTAAATAATATAAAAGAAAATCTTGGTGTAGAAAAAGAGTATGAAGAAAAAGTTACTTTTTCACATGTACTTTCTTATATCTCTTTTGATGATTTTACCAAAGTATGGTTAGATTACACGATGGAAGATAGTAAGATTTTAGGTCTTATTTCTAAAAACTATGCTGCGGGTATCGTAGTAAATGACAATAACAAAGCAAAAGCTTTATTAAATGGAAATGAAAAATGTAACTATGCAGTTTTTATAGGAAATAATAAAGCCCCTGGAATCATCCATGCATCAGGAAAACAAGGTCTTTTAAAAATAAAATACATCCCTATAATTTATGAAGTAAATGAAGGGGATGAAGTTATAACTTCAGGTATGGATAATATCTTCTTTGAAGGGCTTAAAGTTGGGAAAGTATTATCCATAACAAAAATGCAAGATATGCAAGAAGCTCTAATCCAACCCTATGCACATGTACTAAAAGAGGAAAATTTTTTTATTTATAGAAAAAATGATATTAATACGAAGCCATAATTGAATCAACTTTATCCCAAGTCAATCCTTCATCTTTTCCTTTAAACATATTATAAATATATCTAGCAAACATATCTGTTTCTAGATTTACTTTTGAACCCACTTTGTAAGTTTTAAATAAAGTGTTATCAATAGTGTGGGGAATAATTGTAAGTCTAAATGAATCTTTCATAACCTCATTTACAGTTAATGATACTCCATCTATAGTGACACTTCCTTTTGGAATAATATATTTTGCATACTCACTAGGAATTGAGATAATATAATCAGTTGAATTTCCATTGTTTTTTATAGACTTTATTGTACCTAAACAATCCACATGACCTTGGACAATATGTCCTTCAAATCTATCACCCATCATCATAGCTGGTTCTATATGAACCTTACCTCTATAGTTTTCCATTGCAAGAATTTTTTGAGATTCTGGTGAAAGCTCCACAGTAAAAGTATCACTTGTAAATCTAACAACAGTTAAACAAGCTCCATTTACAGCAATAGAGTCTCCAATTTTAGCTTTATATTTCGCTTTTAGTGTAAGAAAATTGTTTTTAAAACTGATTACCTCAGCCATCTCTCGAATCAAACCTGTAAACAAAAAATTCCTTTTAAAATGTCCCATTTAAAAAGGGACTTTGTTGTTATATCTTTTTTTTAGCACAAAAATTAAATTTTGCTAAAAATAACAATGAATTGTTCTTTGTAATTTTTTAATAATTTGGTATAATACCGAAAAATTATTAAGAAGCTAATTTTAACGAATCTGTAAATTTCTTAGATAAGTGGAAGAAAACATTTATCTAAGAAATTTCCTCTTAAAAAAATAAAAAAAGCCAATCATTTTAAATATATTGCAAAACTTAAAATATAGGTTTTTAAAAAAGGAAATTAATGGAATATGATGTAATAGTCGTAGGTGGTGGTCATGCAGGTATAGAAGCCTCATTAGCTGCTGCAAGAATGGGTAAAAAAACCCTACTTATAACTATGTTAGTAGAGCAAATAGGAGCTGCAAGTTGTAACCCTGCTATTGGTGGACTTGCTAAAGGTCACTTAGTAAGAGAACTTGATGCAATTGGTGGAGAGATGGGACTTTGTACTGATGAAGCTGGTATTCAATTTAGAGTATTAAATGCTTCAAAAGGTGCAGCAGTACAAGGAAGCCGTGCGCAAATAGATATGGACAAATATAGAACGTATATGAGAAAAGTTTGTCACAACACACCAAACTTTGAAGTTTACCAAGATGAAGTAAGTTCTCTAATAGTTGAAGACAACACAGTTTATGGTGTTAAAACGAAACTAGGTGAGGAGTTCAAAGCAAAAAAAGTTATCCTTACAACGGGTACTTTTATGAGAGGACTTATTCATATTGGTGAAAACAAATATGATGCTGGTCGTGCATGGGAATTACCCTCTTCAACTCTATCAATACAATTAAAAGAGTTAGGACTAAATGTTGGGAGACTTAAAACAGGAACGCCAGCAAGAATAGACGCAAGTTCTATTAACTTTGATGTTATGGAAGAGCATGGTGGAGATGAAAAACCTACACCTTTTTCATTTAGAACAGATAAAAGTAATTTTAACCCTACACAACACCCTTGTTATATAACATATACAAATCTAAAAACACATGATAAAATCTCTAGCAACTTCCATAGAGCTCCAATGTTTACAGGTCAAATAGAAGGTAGAGGTCCAAGATATTGTCCAAGTATTGAAGATAAAATCAATAGATTTAGTGAAAGAGAAAGACACCAACTATTTTTAGAACCACAAACAGCTATGAAAACAGAATACTATATAAATGGACTTTCAACTTCACTACCAATAGATGTTCAAAAAGAGATGATACACTCAATTGAGGGACTTGAAAATGCAAAAATCATAAGATATGGATATGCTATCGAGTATGATTATGTAGACCCAACAGAATTAAAACATACCTTAGAAACAAAAAAGATAAATAACCTTTACAATGCAGGTCAAATAAATGCAACAACAGGTTATGAAGAAGCAGCATCACAAGGACTTATGGCAGGGATAAATGCTTGTTTAGCAATAGATGGAAAAGAACCATTTGTACTTAGACGAGATGAAGCATATATTGGTGTTTTAATTGATGATTTAGTAACAAAAGGTACAAATGAACCATATAGAATGTTTACAAGCCGAGCTGAATACAGACTACTTCTAAGAGAAGAAAGCGCTGATATGAGACTTTCGCACTATGGTCATGAGTTTGGACTAATAGATGATGAACAAATGGCAAAAGTGGAACATAAAAAGCAAGTAATTCAAGAAGCAGTTGATTTTATGGCAAATGAATGGTTTACTTCAAAAAAAGAGAATCTAGAACTACTAGAAAGCTTAGGTGAAGAAAGAATCAAAGACAGATCTCTTTTAATAGACATTGTTGGAAGAAGCACAGTAGATAAATACAAGTTTGATAAACTAGTTTCTAGTTTAGCAGACATAGAAGATTATCTAAAAGAGCAAATTATTATAGAAGCGAAATATTATAGATATGTAGCAAAACAACTAAAACAAATAGAAAAAATGAAAAAAATGCTTCAAATGAAAATCCCAGAAAATTTTGATTTCAAATCAATCCCTGGATTATCAAATGAAGTAGTAGAAAAGCTAGAAAAATTTAGACCACCTACATTATTTAATGCAAGTGAAATTTCGGGTATTACACCAGCCTCACTTGATATTATTCATATGTACTTAAACATTAATTGTAAGAAACATTAATTAATGAGAATTTAAATGCCAACTTCAACTAGAAATTTGACCCTTAATTTTATGCAAACTTCAAAAGGTCAATTTTCTAGTTTTAAATTAAATGCTATTGTAGAGTTGATAGGAAGAATAGAACTATAAAAAGTAAACTATTATTTTTTCTTCCTTTATCAAGTATATAACCCCGAATAATCATATCTTCTTACCTCTTTATATTTAGGTTCTTCAACTAAAACTAGAAAAAAACATACTAATCTTTTACTAATAAATTACATAAAATATGAACATATGAAAGAACTGTTTTTACAGTAGATGAAGAGATTTATTATTTGTCTACATTTATCTATTAAAACTTAATGTATATTCACATCTTTTACATTACACTAGACCATTAAGTCTAGTGAAAGGATTTCAAATGTAAAATTAACTAGACTATTTGGTTTAGTAAAATGGATATAATACTATATTTTTCGTACTAACCCAAAATTAATTTTACAGGGAGAAATTATGAAAACAGTTGTTATTACAGGAATTGGAATGATAACAGGAGTAGGAAATACTGCGGAAGAGTCATTTCAAGCTATGTTAAATGGAATAAGTGGAGTTGATTTTATAACTCAGTTTGATGCTTCTAAAGATATTGTACAAATAGCAAGTGAAGTAAAAGGGTTTTCTCCTGAAAACTCAATGAGACCTAAAGATATTAAAAAAACAGATAGGTTTATACATTTAGGTATGCATGCATTAAATGAAGCAGTTAAAGATGCAGACCTAAACTCAAATAATTTTAATCCAACTCGTGTTGGAGTAAGTGCTGCAACAGGTATTGGAGGCCTTCCAATGATTCAACAAAATACTGAAAACAACTTTCAAGGTAAGAAAATTTCTCCATTTTTTATACCTGGAACTATCACAAATTTACTAGCAGGATATGCATCAATTTATCATAATTTTAAAGGACCTAATTTATCATCAACTACAGCATGTACTGCTGGACTACATGCTATAACACAGGCTGCAAAAACAATTATGACTAATGGGGCAGATGTGATGATAGCTCTTGGTAGTGAATCAACCATATCATCTATGGGGATACGTGGATTTAGTGTAATGAAAGCTCTATCTACAAGGAATGATGATCCAAAAACTGCATCTCGCCCTTTTGATAAAGATAGAGATGGTTTTGTAATGGGTGAAGGTGCAGCTGCTTTAGTATTGGAAACATTGGAACATGCACAAGCAAGAGGAGCAAAAATATATGCAAAAATTTCTGGCTTTGGTGAAAGTGCAGATGCAGAGCATATTACTTCTCCTTCTACTGATGGACCAGTACGTGCAATGAACGCTGCATTATCTATGTCTGGTAATGTAAAAATTGATTATATTAATGCTCATGGTACAAGTACTCCATTGGGAGATGCAAATGAAACAAAAGCTTTTAAAGAAGTATTTGGAGAAGTTCCTCCACTTAGTTCAATAAAAGGTAGCACTGGGCATTGCTTAGGAGCAACAGGTGTAATAGAAGCAGTTGTTTCTATTATGGCACTTAATAAAAATATAATGCCTCCTACAATTAACCAATTTACTAGTGATTTAGACTATATTCCTAATAAACCTAGAAAAAAAGAATTAAATTGTGTTATGAGTACTAATTATGGATTTGGAGGAACAAATGGGGCAATCATTTTTGCAAAACTTTAATATACTTACATAAAAAGGTTTTATTAGAATGATGATAAATGATACACGAGATAAATTAATTGATGCTGCATTTTTAGAGATTTATACAAATGGTTATCATGGAGCATCAATTTCATCTATTTTAAAAAATGCAGGTGTTCCAAAAGGAAGTTTATATCATTTTTTTAAGTCAAAAAAAGAGTTAAGTCTTGCCGTAATAAATGAGCGAATTTCACCAAAGATGGATAAGTTTTTCAATTTTCAAGAAGAAAGAGATTGTAGTGTTTTTAAAACACTAGAGAATATATTCCAAAAAATGACTGATCATGAGTTATTAATAACTCATGGTTGCCCTTTACATAGAATTATGGTTGAGATGTCTTCTTTGGATAAAGATTTTGATACATTGGTTATAAGTAAATTTGAAACCTTTGTAAACAATCTTTCATCATTATTACAAACAGCAATTGATAAAGGGGAAGTAGAAGGTTTTAATACACGTGCACTTGCAAGGTTTTTTATTACTTCTACTTGGGGTGAAATATCTTTATCACCTACAATTGCTACAAAAGAAAACTTTATTAATCACACTAAACAATTATTGTTTTTATTAAAAAGCTATGAAAAGGTTAAATAACTCTAGACTTAATTCTATAAATTCTAGAGTAAATATAAAGAGATAAGATGAAGCAAATTATTTTAGTTAGGCATAGTGAAGTGGATATAGATTATCATAATAATATTACATCATATGAATTTGGTAAATGGATTGAAGAATACAACAATACTAAAATTAACATACCAAACCATATCAATGATGATTTAATTGAAATTTTTAATAATAGTGACATTGTGTTAAGTAGTAAATTACAAAGAAGTAAAGACACTATCAAACTTTTTAATAAAGACATTTTTGAAGAGAACTCTATATTTAATGAGTTTGAGATTCCATATAGTAAAAATAAACTACTAAGATTAAAACCTAAAATGTGGTTGGTAATTTATAGAGTTTTATGGTTTTTAGGTTTTTCAAAATATTCAGAATCATTCAAAGAGTCTAAAATTAGAGTCCAACTTTCTGTGAATGAACTAATTGAGATGTCGAATCAATACAACTCTATTATTTTAGTTGGAAGTGGTTTGATTAATAGATTTATTGTTAATGGGCTTTCAAAAAATGGTTGGAAAACTATAAAAAAATTAAGTAATGAAAATTTAGGATATGGAATTTTAGAAAAATAAGGTGCCTTTAAATATTTAAGTTAATCTAACTATAACTATCAAAAACCAATTCAAAAAACAATGTTGGCTTCTATTATAATTGCATTGATTGGATTAGTAAGTAAACTTATATTATTAATTAAAAATTGACTTTGAAGTATATATAGAATTAAAAATCAAGTTCCTAATTGAGGTGAAATTTCAACAATTATTTCATATTCTCAATAACTAATGTATCTTACATTAATAAAAAATAAATTCTGACTTTCATTATATTAGCAGTTAATCTGATAATATACCAATATTATTATTTTAAAGTTTCTTATATATTTTAAAACATCTCTAATCATTTCTTTAATATTATTCAGTAAAATATAATATTGATATTAATTATAAATTACTTTATTCAAGGATTACAATGACAAATGCAGAACTACTAAATTCAACCTTGTATTTAATTGTTGTTGCTACAGTCTTAATCACCCTATCAAAATATTTAGGTTTGGGTAGTATATTAGGATTGTTAGTTGCAGGGGTTATTGTAGGACCTTATTCACCTGGACCAATTTTAACTGATAAAGTTGAAGCGGTTCGTCATATCACTGAGTTTGGAGTGGTATTACTACTTTTTGTAATTGGTTTAGAGATGCAACCAAAAAAATTATGGAGTATGAGAAAAGAGGTTTTTGGTCTTGGTAGTGCTCAGATTTTAGTTTCTGGATTTTTTATATTTTTATACTCTGTTTTTTATTCTAGCTCATGGCAAGTTGCAATATTGGTTGGTTTAACCTTCGCCCTTTCTTCAACTGCTTTTGTTATGCAGATTTTACAAGAGAAAGGGGAGCTTTATTCCCCTATGGGTAAAAGTAGTTTTTCCATTTTATTGATGCAAGATTTAGCAGTTGTACCGCTATTGGCACTTGTTCCAATTTTGGCTGATAAAGGAAATCTAACAGATGGCCATCCTTTATGGCAACAAATTTTAATAGCTGTAGCACTTATTTTACTATTACTTGTTCTTGGAAAATTTGTGATACCTAAAGTATTAGACTATTTAGCAAGAAATCAAAACAAAGATGCATTCTTTTTCTCTGTAATTTTATCAGTTGTATTTGCAGCTTGGGCAATGGAACATGCAGGTTTATCTATGGCATTGGGTGCATTTATTATGGGTATGATTTTGTCAAGTTCTAGATACCATTATCAAATACAAGCGCATGTAGAACCGTATAAAGGTCTTTTAATGACACTGTTTTTTGTAGCAGTGGGGATGTCAATTGACTTAAAAGCTATGTTAAACGACCCTTTGATTTTGGTTCAACATTTAGTTGTGATTATGGGTATAAAAATTGTAGTTTTATTTTCAATTATGCTTTTTATGGGTTATAAACGTTCAACTGCTATCTCTGTTTCTTTTTTATTAGCCCAAAGTGGAGAGTTTGGATTTGTTGTTTTTGGAGCAGCTAAAGCTTTAGGTGTTATCTCAGATGAGATGTTTGTTGCAGCTGTTACAATCATTTCATTTAGTATGTTAATCACTCCTATTGTTGTAAATATAAGTGAGAAACTATCAATAAAATTTGATACAACTCCTATTGAGATTAAGTCTGCTTATGTTCCAAATGATGAATGGGAAGGTGTTATAATAGCAGGTTACGGAAGAGTAGGAAGACTTGTTGCAACGATGTTAAACCATGCAAATGTACCATTTGTAGCTTTTGATATAGACCCCCAAAGAGTAGAACTTGGTCAAAAAGAGGGAAGAGCTGTTTATTATGGAGAGTTAAGTAATCTTGACTTTCTATCCCAAATAGGTTTGGAAAAAGCGCAAGCAGTTATTGTCACTGTTGATAGCCATCATACTTCATCAAAAATTGTTTCACATATAAGAAATCAATTTCCAAGTTTAAGAATCCTATCAAGAACAAAAAATATGAAAACAAGAGATGCACTCTTAAGTCATGGTGCTTCGTGGGCTATGCCAGAATCATCAGAAGGAAGTCTAAGGTTAGGAGCTGAAACTCTTCTAAATCTAGGAAGAACAAGAGAAGAAGTTATAGAGATATTAACCTATTTTAGAAAAGATGATTATGAAACAATAAGGAAACTTCATAATGGTTTGAATAATGAGGATTAATATTTTATAAAAATTACCAAGGAGTTATTATGAGTATTTCAAAACAAGATAGAGCTAAAGGGGCACTTATTGGAGCATTTATTGGAGATGCTTTGGCTTTGGGGTGTCATTGGTATTATGATTTAGAGGAACAACACAAAGATTATAGTACGTGGATAAATGATTATACAAATCCTAAAAAAGGAAGATACCATGAAAATCAAAAAGCAGGTGATTTATCTCAAGCTGGATATATACTCAAACTTATGGTTCAATCTATACTAGATAACAATGGATACAATCAAGAGGATTTTTGTAAAAAACTTGATGAGGATTTGTTTACCAAAATTGATGGTATTCCTACCCATGGAGTTGGTGGATATACTTCCCAATCTATTAGGGAAGTTTATAGACAAAGGGTTGAGCAAAACCTTCCATGGGATAAAGTTGGAAGTCGAGCAGATACAACAGAAGCAATTGAGAGAACACTTGCTCTTGCTATAAGATATGCATATGAGCCAAAAGAACTTGCAAAATCTATCTCTCATAATACTTTTTTAACTCAAGTAGATGATATAATAGGTTCCATGACTGTAGCATATGGAGCTGTTTTAGCTCAACTTATCCAAGGGAAAAAATTAGATAAAAAAATCTCTGCAAAACTAATGAAACTAGTTAAAAATGGAGATTTGCCATTTCATGCTGTTACCTCTGATAACTTCCAACCACCAAAAGTAGGAAGTAAAGACCCTTCAAATATTGGACTTTTTGCATCTCCAGATGCCCTACTTTCACCCTCATTTATGGCACAAGCAGCTGAGGATAAAGATATAAAAATAGAACCTGCATGGAAGGTATCACTTGTATATGGAATGCCTTGTGCTATTTATCATATACTACCAGCTAGTTATTATCTAGCAGCTAGATTTAAAGATGATTTTGAAAGTGGAGTTTTACACGCTATAAATGGCGGTGGACAAAACCAAGCAAGAGCTATTCTAACAGGAGCACTTATTGGTGCGCAAGTTGGTTTTGAAAATATCCCACAAAGATTTATTGATGGATTAAATGAAAAAGAAGAGTTATTATATATGGTATCTAAATTATCTGATTTAATATAAAATACCCATCTTTTTATAACTTATGATTATTAAAAAAGATATTAATGAATTTTAAACTTATTCTAATTTAAGAATTAAAAAGTCTTGAAAAATAAAGCAATTTAAAAAATAAGCATACTTTTTATCATAATTTAAACTTATAATAGTTTATGCTTATTATAAGGTTAATTTATATAAAATTAGAAAAATTAATATAGGACGAGAAAATGGAAGGAACTACTACAGCAGTAAAACAAACTCCTTACAGAATAAAAAGATATTATGCATATGCACTTGCAACGATAATATCTTTGGCATTGCCTTTTATAAGAATTGATGGTAACCATATTTTCTTATTATCATTTGATAAAAAGCAACTGCATCTAATGGGAGTAGCATTTGATATGCAAGAATTATATCTAATGCCATTTTTATTAATGCTGCTTTTTTTAGGTATTTTTGCAGTTACTGCAATTGGAGGAAGAGCTTGGTGTGGATGGGCATGTCCACAAACAATATTTAGGGTGATTTATAGAGATTTTATAGAGAGTAAACTATTAGGTCTTAGAAGAATTAAAAATAAACAAAAAGAACCTGACTGGAAAAAAGCAGAAAATGCATCTAAAAAAGTAGTTGCAATTTTGATTTGGACAGCTTTATCACTAATCGCAGCAGCGGATTTTATGTGGTATTTTGTACCTCCTGAAGATTTCTTTGCATATCTTCAAGACCCAGCAGAGCACTGGTTTTTAATTGGTTTTGTTTTAGCAATTGCAGGTTTTCTAGTATATGATGTTGTTTGGATGAAAGAAAACTTCTGCGTTTATGTATGTCCATATTCAAGGGTTCAATCAGTATTATATGATGACAATACATATCAAGCTATCTACTCAACTAAAAGAGGTGGTAATATCTATAATGATAGTAGAGAAAAAATTATTTTCAAACAAAAAGATTTACCAGATGCTGCAAATGAGTGTACTACTTGTGAAAGTTGTGTGACTGTATGTCCTACTCATATTGATATTAGAAAAGGTTTACAACTTGAATGTATAAACTGTTTAGAGTGTGTTGATGCCTGTACTCAAGTTATGGGAAAACTAGGAAAAGAATCTCTTGTTCAATGGTCAAGTACAAACAAAATAGAAAAAGATATTCCTACTAAAGTTGTAAGAAAATCTACAATTATGTATAGTGCAGCATTGATTTTAATTTTAGCTTTATTATTTGTTATGGGTGGAGAAAAAGAGCATATGTTGTTAAATGTAAATAAAACTACTCAATTATACAAAATCAAAGAGGGAAATGTTGTTTCAAATAACTTCTTATTCCTTTTCCAAAATACTGATTCAAAACCACATAAATATAATTTAGAGGTTGTTGATCATCCAGATATTAAAATTGAGAGATTTAAACCATTTACATTGGCTCCAAAAAAACTTTCTAAACAAGTTGTAATTTTAACTACTGATAAATTATTAGTAAATGATGTAACAAAAGATACACCAATCACTGTTACAATTAGAGCTTATGCAGAGGATGAGCCTCAAAGAGTATCTGTTTTAAGAGAAGCAGTATTTATCTATCCTAGAGCAGATAAATTAAAGAAATAAAATAAAGAAGAGAACTCTCTTCTTTATTTAACAACATATTAACCATCGATTAGCTATAATCGCCGAATAATTCATATACAATCATAACTATTACATATTACGGAGTTTTTCATAATGACTAAATTTATATTTGTAACAGGTGGAGTTTTAAGTTCACTTGGTAAAGGTATTACCTCAGCTTCTATTGCGACAATATTAAAACAATCAGGGTTTAAAGTATCTATGTTAAAAATAGACCCTTATTTAAATGTAGACCCAGGAACAATGAGTCCACTTGAACATGGAGAGGTTTTTGTTACAGCCGATGGAGCAGAAACAGACTTAGATTTAGGAAACTATGAAAGATTTATAGACCAAACACTAACAGCAAAAAACTCTTTTACTACTGGGCAAGTTTACCAAAGTGTAATTAAAAGAGAAAGAGAAGGTGGTTATTTAGGTAAAACTATCCAAATTATTCCCCATGTTGTAGATGAGATTAAAGACAGAATCTACGCAGCAGCAGATGATAATGATTTTTTAATCATTGAACTTGGTGGAACAGTAGGAGATATTGAAGGTTTACCTTTTATGGAAGCAATAAGAGCTATAAGACATGAACTTCCAAAAACAAATACTATGAATATCCATGTTACATTAGTTCCTTATATTAGAGCTGCAGGTGAATTAAAAACAAAACCAACTCAACACTCAGTTCAAGAGTTAAGAAGAATTGGTATTACTCCACATATGTTAGTTTGTAGAACAGAAAAACCTCTTCCAAAAAATTTAAAAGATAAATTAGCTTTATCTTGTGATATTGATAAAAATGCAGTTATTGAAGCAGGTGATGCACAATCAATCTACCAAGTTCCTTTACACTTTATCAAAGAGGGAATATTAAACGCTTTATCAGAGCATTTTTATATCAAGATTAAGCCAAATATGGAAAAATGGGATACATTGGTAAAAAATATTTTAGTACCACAAGATGAAGTAACTATTGCATTTGTTGGTAAATATTTAGATTTAAAAGAATCTTATAAATCTCTAATCGAAGCTCTAGTTCATGCAGGAGCACATCTAAATACAAAAGTAAATATCCACTGGTGTGATAGTGAAAGAATTGAAGATGTAGGAGCATATGATATTATTGGAAATGCTGATGGTATTCTAGTAGCAGGTGGTTTTGGGCACAGAGGAGTTGATGGAAAACTTCAAGCAATTAAATACGCAAGAGAAAACAATATCCCATATCTTGGTATCTGTTTAGGTATGCAGTTAGCTATTGTAGAGTTTGCTAGAAATGTATTAGGTATAGAAAAAGCTAACTCAATTGAGTTTGAAGAAAACTGTGAAGAACCAATTATCTATTTAATTGATGAATTTATAGACCAAAGTGGAAATAAACAATTAAGAACACATGAATCTCCAATGGGTGGTACTATGAGATTAGGTGAATACCCTTTTGAACCATTAAAAGGTTCGAAACTTCAAATAGCTTATGGAAAAGAAGAAGTGTATTATGAAAGACATAGACACAGATATGAAGCTAATCCTGCATATAAAGATAGATTAGAAGAAGCAGGGATGATAATCTCTGGACAATCAAATGGTCTAATTGAAGCAATTGAACTAAAAGAACATCCTTGGTTTGTTGGTGTACAATTTCACCCTGAGTTTACTTCTCACCTTGAAACACCAAATCCAATTATTTTAGAGTTTGTAAAACAATCTAATAAAAAGTAATTAATGAATAAAATTACAAAAGAAGAGTTATATAAAATACTTTCAAAACGCCACGAGAGCAATAAATACTCTCGATTGGCAAATATTCCTACACCTGATAGTTTTAAAGATATACAAATTGCTACTCAAAGAATTAAAAAAGCTATTTTAGATAATGAACCTATTACTATTGTTGGAGATTATGATGTTGATGGAGTTGTATCAACAGCAATTATTGTTGATTTCTTTTCAAAAGTTGGGAAAAAAGTCAAACACATTATTCCAAATAGATTTGAACATGGTTATGGCTTATCTGCAAAAATAGTTGATATGATTGATTCAGGACTTGTAATTACAGTTGACAATGGAATTTCAGCAGTCGAAGCTTCTAAAAAATTAAAAGAAAAAAATATTGATTTAATCATAACAGATCATCATACAGTAGGTCTTGAAATACCACAAGCCTTAGCTATAATAAATCCAAAACAAAAAGATTGTACATTTCCATTCAAAGATATTTGTGGAGCGCAAGTTGCTTGGTATTTATGTGCAGCTATAAAAAAAGAGTTGAATTTTGATATAAGCCTTCAAAGCTATTTTGACCTTTTATGTGTGGCAATCATAGCTGATATAATGCCTATGAAGAATCTAAATTATACTATGGTAAAACATGGCTTAAAGATGATTAAAACCTCATCAAGACCTGCATTTAAAAAAATCAATGATATGATGCAAAAAAATATTTTTGTATCTGATGATGTTGGTTTTACAATTGCTCCAAAAATAAATAGTGCAGGAAGGATGGATGATGCTTCTATTGCTTTATCATTTTTATTGGCTTCAAATGAATATGAAGCTAATGAAACACTTCAACTATTAGAAGAATTAAATTGTTATAGGAAAACTTTACAAGAAGATATCTCAAAAAAAGCAAATGAAGCTTCAAATGCCCAAGACAATGCTGTAGTAGTTTGGGGAGAAAATTGGCATGAGGGAGTTATAGGGATTGTTGCATCTAAACTGTCAAATAGCTATAAAAAACCTGCATTTATTTTTTCAATAAACAATGGAATAGCAAAAGGTAGTGCAAGGGCAAATGCAAATATAAATCTTCATTCAATCATTGAAAAAACTTCTGATTTATTAATAGGTTTTGGAGGGCATAAAAATGCTGCTGGATTATCATTAAAAGCATCAAATCTGGAAGAGTTTAAAAAAAGAATTAACCAGTTATTAAATATAGCTCCGGAAGAACTTCATATTGATTTAAATGTTTTAGGAGAACTTGATATTGCTAGTGTTGATATAGAGTTTTTAAATATCATTGAAAAATTTGAACCATATGGATTAGAAAACAACCGTCCGGTATTTAAAATATCAAATTCAAATATTATTAAAACACAATTTTTTGGAAAAGATAAAAACCATTTAAAACTTGTTCTTGATAATGATGGGGTTGTATTTGAAGCTTTAAAATTTCATGCTGATGAAAATATTCAATCTAATACAATTGATATTATTGTTTCTGTAAACAAAAATGAATTTAGAGGTGAGATTTCCCCACAATTTTTAATCCAAGAGATACTTTAAGGTATAAAAATTTGATTGAAATTTTAAATTTATTAAGAAAATGATAAACTAAGGTTATAAAATCAAAAAGGGAAACTATGTTTAAATTATTGTTTGCTCTAATAGTTACAGTATTTTTATTCTCAGGTTGTTATTATCATGATTATCATCATGGGTATTATCAGCATGGATATTATCATCCAAACTATTCGAAGGAACTTATATTAATAAAACCTCGAAGTGTATATTGTGATTATTCAAATCAATGTGGTTATTAAGATTATAGTACTACGTGAGGTATAACAAAAGGAGTATTTCTTTCATTTTCTAAATCTATTATTTCACTGTTTAGGGGGATACTAGTAGAAGTAGATTGAAGAAGCTCTCCTGTTTTCATATCAATAAGTTTTAAATACATCATTAACTGTCTTGATGTTAGTGCATAACTTCCCGCTAAAATAAAGGTCTTTTTAGAAGACAATCCATTTAAATCATCAATATCTCTTGATAAAATTTTAGTTCCTGAATTATCTATTTTAAAATATTTTGAATATTCAATCTCTTTAATTTTTACATTGAAGTGTGTTGTAACATGAGATTTGATTTCTGATGCAAGAAATAAACCTAATTGAGAAGTAACTTTCAAATTCTTTATATTCACAAAATCTGACACATATATAAGATTATTTGAACGAGGAATTATTAGTGTAATCTCATCATGCATATCAGAAACCAACTCTTTAGTTGCTTTTTTAAAATCAGTAGATTCATCAATATCTAAAAATGGTATATTTGCTTTTGGAATACAACCATTTAATAAAAACATTGCACTTAGTAACAAAAAGATATTAAATATTCTCATCATCTATCTTTTATAACCCTGATTTTTTCATCATCACACAAATCTACTAAAGAACAATCTTTATATGTATAAATAACTCTAGCCGTAGATATTACATCACTTGTTTGAACATCTAATAGTCTTGCATTAAGAACAATTGAATCATAATCAAATTTAGAATAAGTCCCTGTAAGAACTAAAATATCTCCATTTTTTTCTTTTAATTCTTTTAACTCTCTTGATAAATAAAATATCCCTTTATCATTGATAGAAAGGTCATTTTTTGTAGTAAGGTCAATTATTCTAAAACCTTTTGTGTGAAGGTCATTTATTAGACTTTCAGAAAGAACTCTACCTAAAGTAGAGGTCTTTTTGATATTGTCATTGTTTGTAAAAGTGGAAATTGCTATTTTTTCATAAGATTTATTTAAATCTTTGCTATTATTTAAAAATAATTGATTTGACAAAGAGTTTATTGCACCATTTAAATTATCATAAATTTTATTCTCATTTACTTTATACATTATTGTTTCATCATTATATCTTGGAGTATCATCAATAATTGATTTTAAAGAACATCCAGAAAATGATAAAATTAGTAAAAAATAAAAAACTAATTTAAAGGTGAAATATTTTGTATTCAATATTATTTTTCTTTAATGATTTTTATTTTTCTTGCTGGTTTACAATCTTTAAATAGTGTACAATCATCTTTCATACTATGTAAATAAGTAACTCTAGCCGTAGATATAATTCTACCTGTAACATTATCTATAACTCTTGCATTTAAAATGATTTTACCATATTGTCTAGAATAAGTACCTACTACAACGTAAGTATTTGGAATTTCATCTTTGATTTTATAAGGGTCTCTACTAATAAAATATTCCCCTTTTTCATTTATTGATACAGCTAATTGACCTCTGTATTCAATAATATTAAATCCTCTATTTGACATCTCATTAATCAAACTTTCACTAACGATTCTACCAAATTCAGTTGTTTTTTTGAAATTATCAAGTCTAACAAATGAAGTAATTAATACAGGTTTTCTAGTAACCATTTTATTATTTCTCATCATTTGAGTTGCTAAAGAATTGATTGTCCCTTCTAAAGTTCTTTGAGTATTTACATTATACTCTTGATCTCTAGCTATCTCCATATATTCTTTTGTTACTTGAACATCGGCAATAGATTTTTCTATATCTGCAGCTACTTTGTTTTCTTTATTATAGCTACTATCATTTTCAACAACTTGTTTAGTATAGCAACCTGAAAGACCAAATAACAAAGTACCTATTAAACCTATCTTAGAAATTGATTTAATCATATATTTCCCCTTTTAATAATTGCTTAAATTTTATTTAAAAATAACTTATATATCCTTAAAAGTACCTACAAATAATCATAATTAGGATGTTTAATATGTTAAAATTATAAAAAATAAAAAAGGATTATCCATGACTAAAGTACTTATTATTTTATCTACAGGATTTGAAGAGATTGAAGCAATTACAATTATTGATATATTAAGAAGGGCAAATATTGAAATTACTATTTCAACTATTTCGGAAAAGTTGACAAAAGGGGCACATCAAATAGGTATTGATTCTGATATATTCTTAAAAGATGTAAAAGTTGAGGATTACGAGATGGTAGTCTTACCAGGTGGAGCTGAAAATACTTTTAATTTAGCTAAAGATGAATTAACTCAAGAGACTTTAAAAAAGTTTAAACAAACAAATAAATATGTTGCGGCTATATGTGCAGCTCCTTATGCTTTACACTGTGCTGGCGTATTAAATCAAAATTATACTTGTTATCCAAGTTTTGAGAAAAAAATTGATTCAGCAACTTATAAAAAAGATGACAAAGTTGTAATAGATGACAAAGTTATCACCTCTCAAGGACCAGCAACTGCTATGACTTTTGCTTTAGAACTTGTTAAACAACTACAAGGTGAATCAATTTACCAAGAGGTTAGAAACGGTTTACTTGCAAACCTTTGAGAACTGTTCATTTTTCGACCAGAAATCTAAAAAACTATGAGAGATTGACATATCTCTCATAAATTCATAAGCTTTTGAAGATTTATAATCATATATCTCTTTATGATTTTTCAACTCTAAAATTGCTTTTTTCACCTCATCTTTTTGTTTAAAATCTAAAATATATCCAAATTCTTGGGATACAAAAGTTTTTGGCCCACCTTGATTAGTAACTATTACAGGAAGTGCAGAAGACAAAGCTTCCATTACAACTTGTCCTAAAGTATCAGTCGTAGAGGGAAATATAAAACAATCACTTGAAGCATATAGTTTTGATAAATCCTCTTTTTGTTTTCTACCTATTATTTTAATATTCTTTAACTCTTTTTGATTTAGCTCAAACTCTAAATCTCCCACTAAAATAAGTTCACAATCACTTAAATTAAACTCATTCCAATAAGATATAAGGGTATCAACCCCTTTTTCTACAGATAACCTTCCCACATACAAAACTTTGAATTTATCTTTTTGTACTTGGTATCCATCCCAAATGGTCTCATCGTTAAATGACTTATCAAAACTTTTTATATTTATACCGGCTTTAACTAAATACAAATTCTCTTTTTTAAAGTTTAATTGCTCTTGAACTATATTAGAATACTCTTCGGATCTTAAAAAAATTGCTTTATAGCCTTTATAAAAAAGCTTTAAAAATAAAACTGTGCCATTTTTAACAAATTTACTTTTTGTATTTTTATATAAATATGAAGGAAAGTCAGTATGATAAATTCCTACAACAGGTATTTTTAATATTTTTGCACTAATTAAAGCACAAAGACCTACTGTACCAGGTGTTGAAATATGTAGTAGTGAAGGATTTATCTCTTTTATTTTTTTATAGATTTTAAAAAAATTAGGTATTACTAAATCTAAAGATTTGTAAAATGGCATTTTCATGACAAATAAAGGCTTAAGATTTATAACATTTTCAATTTTTTCATAATGCTCTTTTTTTGTTGAAGTTATCACAAAAAAAGGTTTTTCAAAAGCCAATGCTTCCTTTGCAAAATCTTGAATAAATCTTGAAACTCCATTTACATCATAAACTGTATCACTAATTAAACATATCTTTAAATTTTCCATGACTGATTTTATATAAGAGTGATTACAACTGTATTACATGTCATTAAGTTGTAATCATATTAAAATAAAATCTCTTTTATGAAATACAAAAGCATTTTTATATCAGATGTTCATCTAGGAACAAAGTTTTCGAACACAAAAAAACTTCTTGATTTTTTTAAACACAATGAGAGTGATAATCTATATTTAGTTGGAGATATAATTGATGGTTGGGCCATCAAAAGAAAACTTGTTTGGCCACAATCCCACTCTGATGTTATTCAAAAGATTTTAAAAAAAGCTAGAAAAGGTTGTAGTGTTGTATTTATAACAGGTAACCATGATGAATTTTTAAGACCCTTTGTTCCTTTAGTTCTTGGTAACTCTTTAGATATTAAAAACGAAATTGAATATACCTCTGTTACAGGTAAAAAATATCTTATAACCCATGGAGATTTTTTTGATTCTATTACCATGACTAAACGATGGCTTGCCATTTTAGGGGATTATGGATATGATTTGCTATTAAATATAAATCAGCTTTTAAACAATATTAGAATTAGATTAGGTATTAAATCAAAATGGTCACTATCAAAATATGTAAAAGATAATGTAAAATCTTCTGTATCTTTTATTACAGATTTTGAAGCTATCCTATCTAGTCATGCAAAACATAAAGGATATGATGGCATAATATGTGGACATATTCATAAAGCAGAAATAAAAAAGATAGACTCAATCGAATACCTAAACTGTGGAGATTGGGTAGAATCTTGTACTGCTATAGTTGAAACTTATGATGGAGAATTTAAAATAATTAATTGGTTAGATAGATGAAATTTGCTTTAGTTTTAGGTGGAGGTGCTGCAAGAGGTGCTTTTCACTTGGGAGCCTTACAGTTCTTTGAAGAACAAAATATTAAAATTGATGCTTACTCAGGAAGTTCCATAGGAGCAATTATTGCAACATCTCATGCAAGTGGAGTAAGTGCAAAAGAGCAATTAAAAATTTTCTCTTCAAAAGATTTAAAAAAAACTTTGAAATTTAACTATTTTAAAAATGGTTTGATAAAAATTGATGCAAATAATCCAATTTTAAATCAACTTTTACCAATAGGAAAACTAGAAGATATACCAACAAAAGTTTATGTAAATGCTTATGACTTAAAGAAAAAACAACTACACTATTTTGATCAAGGTTTAACTCATCAGCTTTGTATGGCATCTAGTGCTTTAATTCCCATATTTAAACCTATATCTTGCGAACATATGTATTTGGTTGATGGGGGTTTAATTGACAATCTTCCTGTGAAACCTTTTTTAGATGGTAAGCATAAAATCTGTACAATTGATTTAATGCCAAGAAAAATAAACCTTGTAAAAAGAAGAAGCTTTAATCCAATAAAAAAATTAAAAAAGAAGATATTCTCTCACTGGTTTGATAATGTAAATTATTCTATTCAACACTCAAATATATACATAACTCATCAAAATTTGTTAAACTTTAAAATGTTTACTTTTAAAGAATTAAATGAGTGTTTTAATTTTGGATATAAAGAGGTTCAAAAACATTTTTTAGATATAATCTGACTAAAATCACAATAAAAAAGTTTTAGTCATGTCACAAATACCAGAATTTACACATTTACATTTACATACAGAATATTCACTTTTAGATGGTGCCAATAAGATAAAAGACTTAGCAAAAAAAGTCAAAAAAATGGGCATGAAAAGTGTTGCCATGACAGACCATGGGAATATGTTTGGAACAATCACCTTCTATACTACAATGAAGGCTGAAGGGATAAAACCAATCATTGGGATGGAAGCATATATTCACAACTCAGAAGAATTAGATGATAAAACTACAAAACAAAGATTTCACTTATGCCTTTATGCTAAAAATGAAGTTGGATATAAAAACCTTATGTATCTATCTAGCCAAGCATATATGAATGGTTTTTACTATTACCCTCGTATCAATAAAAAACTTCTTAGAGAAAATTCAGAAGGATTAGTTTGTAGTGCAGCTTGTTTGCAAGGAGAAATAAACTGGCACCTAAATACAAACAATGAAAGAAATGTTAAATTTGGTGCAAAAGGGTATGAAAGAGCAAAAGAGATAGCCTTAGAATACAAAGAGATATTTGGTGATGACTTTTATTTAGAGATAATGAGGCACGGAATTGCAGATCAACTTTTTGTGGATGATATGATTTTAAAGATATCAAAAGAAACAGGCATCAAAATAGTTGCAACAAATGATACACACTATCTAGAGCAAAAAGATGCTGATGCACATGAAGCTTTTATGTGTATTGCTATGAATAAACTTTATGATGATCCCAACAGACTTAGACACTCTGTTCATGAGTTCTATCTAAAATCTCCTGAACAAATCTCAAAATTATATGCTGATATGCCAGAAGCAATTGCAGCTACACAAGAGATAGCAGATAAATGTAATTTGGAGATAAAACTAGGAAATCCAACTCCTCCAAACTTCAAATTTACAAGACAAAAATTAACAGAAGTAAATCTTGAAATTCCTAAACCAGAAGAGGAATACTCTTTAGAAAATGATATTGCTCTATTTGAATTTAAATGTAGAGAAGGGCTAGAAAAAAGACTTGAAATAGTTCCAAAAGAGAAACATGAAGAGTACAGACAAAGACTTGAAACAGAGATAACTATTATCAATAATATGAAATTCCCAGGATATATGTTAATCGTTTGGGATTTCGTAATTGTTGCAAAACAGATGAAAATACCAGTAGGACCTGGAAGGGGTTCTGCTGCTGGTAGTTTAGTTGCATATTGTTTATTTATTACAGATATTGACCCTATGCCTTATGGTTTACTTTTTGAGAGATTCCTAAATCCAGAAAGGGTATCGATGCCCGATATTGATATGGACTTCTGTCAAAGTAGAAGGGGTGAGATTATTGATTATGTTGTTCAACAATATGGTCGTTCAAACGTGGCACAGATTATCACTTTTGGTAAACTTCTTGCAAAAGGGGTTATTAGAGATGTTGCCAGAGTTTTAGATATGCCTTATTCAAAAGCTGATGCAATGGCAAAACTTATCCCTGATGAATTAGGAATTAACCTTACAAGTTCTTATGAAAAAGAACCAAAAATAAAAGAGTTGTGTGATACTGACCCACAAGCAAAAAGGGTATGGGAATTTGCTTTGGCACTTGAAGGATTAAATAGAAATGCTGGTACCCATGCAGCAGGTGTTGTTATCTCAAATGAACCTTTATGGAAAAAAACACCTTTATTTAAGCCAAGTGGATTAGATACACTGGCAACCCAATACAATGGTAAATATGTTGAAGATGTTGACTTAATTAAATTCGACTTCTTGGGTCTTAAGACCCTAACAGTTATTGAAGAAGCAAATAAACTTGTAGAAAAAAGACATGGAAAAAGAATCAACTTTATCTTAGAAGATGTAGATGATAAAGGTGTTTATGAATTGATCCAATCAGGAAATACAATTGGATTATTCCAGATAGAATCTGCTGGTATGCAAGATTTAGCAAAAAGACTTAAGCCATCTGGTTTTGAAGATATTATTGCGATGCTAGCTCTTTATAGACCAGGGCCAATGGAATCAGGGATGCTTGATGACTTTATCGATAGAAAACATGGACGTGCCGAAATTTCATACTTCTATGATGAATTTGTAGAACCTTTAAAACCAATACTTGAACCAACTTATGGGGTTATTGTTTACCAAGAGCAAGTTATGCAAATTGTACAAACTATTGGTGGTTTTTCACTTGGTGGTGCCGACTTAGTTAGACGGGCTATGGGTAAAAAAATTAAAGAAGAGATGGATAGACTAAAAGGTGAATTTGCAGAAGGTGGAGTAAAAAAAGGTTATGTAAAAGAGCATTGTGAAGAGCTTTTCGACCTGATTGTTAAATTTGCCGGATACGGTTTTAACAAATCTCACTCAGCAGCCTATGGACTTGTAACATTCTATACAAGTTTCTTGAAAAAATATTATCCTACAGAGTTTATGGCAGCTTTACTAACACTTGAGAAAGATAATACAGATAAAGTTGTAAAATATGTTGATGAAGTAAAAAGATTAGGAATAGATCTATTTCCTCCTGATATAAATAAATCTGACCTTGTTTTCTCAGCAACAAAAATTGATGATAAAGAAGTAGTTATGTTTGGTATGGGTGCCATCAAAGGTGCTGGAGATGTAGCTATTAATTCTATTTTAAATGAGAGAAGAAAAAATGGAGACTTTAAAGACTTAAGTGATTTTATCTCAAGAATTGATGGAAGTAAAGTAAATAAAAGAGTAATTGAATCACTAATCAAAGCTGGTGCTTTGGATTGCTTTGCTTATAGTAGAAAAGCATTACTTGAACAAATTGAAGTGATTGGTGATACTGTTGGTAAGGCAATGCAATTAAAAAAACAAACTACCTCTTCTTTATTTGGTGAAGATGAAGAGATGATGAGAGTTGAAATAGAACTAGAAAATCTTGAAGAGTTTCAACCAAAAGAGATTTTAGAGTTTGAAAAAGCATCCCTTGGATTTTATGTATCAGGTCACCCGCTTGATGGATATAGAGATGAGATTGAAAAAATCAATTGTACATTAAGTTCAGAACTTGAAGATATTGCTGATGGTTCGCAAGCTCTACTTGTAGGAAAAATTGAAGAGATAACTGAAAAAATTTCTAAAAAAGGTAATAAATTTGGTATTGCAAATATCCTAGATTTACATGGAAATATTGAACTTATGCTTTTTGAAAATAGACTAAAAGAGCTTGAAGATGATTTTGATTTAAATGAGCCGTTGGCTTTTAAAGTAAGAGTTACAAAAGATGGAGATTTTACAAGATTAAACCTTTTAAAACTTGAATCATTAAAAGATGCACAAAAAGACAAAGTAAAAACAAAACATGTAGAAAAACAAGAACCACCAATAACAATAGCCTTACCATTTAACGACAATGATGAATTGATGTACAAACTTTTTGATTTGGTAGCAAATAACCAAGGGAAAAGGGAACTAAAAATTTTAGTTAAATCAAAACTAGGAGATATTGAACTTGATACAGGATTTAAAGTCTCAAATGTAGTAGAAGAGAGAATTGAACAAATTCAAGGAGCTTATGTAGTAGCATGAAACAAATACTTTTAACAAATGATGATGGTTTTGAGGCTATTGGTTTAAAAGCTTTAATAGAAGTGTTAAAACCAATTGCTAAAATAATAGTTGTAGCTCCTGCAAAAAATAAATCTGCATGTGGGCACTCTTTGACTCTTGATAGACCTTTAAGACTTGTAAATGTTGATGATGATTATTATAAGATTGATGATGGCACACCAACAGATTGTGTATTTATCTCATTAAATAATCTATTCAAAGAGGGATTTAGGCCCGATTTAGTTATAAGTGGGATAAACATTGGAGCAAATATGGGTGAGGATATCACTTATAGTGGAACAGCTGCTGCTGCAATGGAAGCGGTACTTCAAGGTGTTCCCTCTATAGCTATTTCACAAGTATGTAAAGATAAATGTCAAGATATAAATAGTAGCTGGGATTTTGCTTTGGCTAAGGAAACTATTACTAAAATTGTATCTTTGATTCTAGAAGATAAATTTCCTTTGGGACAAAGAAGATTTTTAAATATAAATATTCCCCCAATAACTCCAACGGAGTGTAAAGGGATTAAAATAACAAAAGCTGGATACAGAGAATATGGAAATGATACCCATAGACACTTTAATCCTAGAGGTGAAGAGTATTATTGGATAGGTTTACATCCACTAATTTGGCAAGAAAGCACAAATAAAGATTGTGACTTTGAAGCAATAAAAGCAAATTATGTTTCAATCACACCTGTAATGCTTGACTTAACAGCATATGATGATATAAAAAAATTAGAAAACTGGATACAAAAATAAAATGAACTATACACAATCATTAACAAACCATATTGAAAAACTTGTTGGAACTTTAAAAAGTGAAGAAGAGTTAAAAGAGGTTTTAAAAAGAAAATTTACAAAAAAAGAATTAAAAGTATTCACTGGCATTGAGTGTGGAGTTGACAAAAAAACAATTGCTACACATATAAAAACAGATGAACAAAGAGTTGAAGAACTTTACAATAACTGTTGTAAAAAGTTAAATCAAGAATTATTTAAAAAAGAGCTTGTAGATATCTAATCTACAAAGATAGCTCTTTTTTAGTTGAATTATTCATAATCTTTGATAAGTTTTCATAGTCAAATTCCTTATCAAAGTTTATTAAAATCATCCCTGTAAATTTATCGTTTTTATAAAACTCTATTCTAAAAATATTTCCACTTTTATCTATTGAATATCTTTGTAAAATATCAGATTTTTCTATTTTTATTCCAGCCTCATCTTTTGCACCTTTTTTAACAAAACCTATAACATTAACTCTAATATTTTCCATAGAAGTAATCATAAAATTATCATTTACATTAACAATTGAACCAAATTGTACCGTTTTATTTTCCCCATCAACTTCCAAATTAATAGAATCTTCTTTTTCTATTATATCCATATAATCAGGGCTTAATCTTGCAATCTCTCTATTACCATAATGGATTACATAATGTTCTTCTTCTTTTACCACAGTCATTAATGGATTTGACACATTAAATTGTAAACTTCCATCTTTTTTTATAGGAAAATAATTTAATATACTTCTTACTTCACTTAATGGAAGTTGTATTTTATTGTCATAAAAAGAGATATAGATATCATTATCTATCACATCTTTTATAGATAAAGGTTCTAAATCAAATTTACGTTCATATTTTATATCCATAATTTGCATATATTTTTCTAATGCTAAGAGATGATAATAAACCCTTTCATGTAAAAGTAAAGATTTACTTGCCTCATTTGCAAATGCTGCCTTACCATTATTTATGGCAAAATAAGTAAGGCTTTTTTCCATCTCTTTATCACCAAGCCTTGTTTCTGTATTTTTTATAGTATAAAAATCTTTTTCTCTTATAAGATAACTATTGATATATTCACATACTTCAGAAGAAATCTCTTCTAAATTTCCATACTTTTTTATATCTAAATTTTTTTGATCTATTATAGAACTTTGTCCCCACCTATCTGGAGAATGAAGCCAATCTACATGCTCTTTTCTATAATAACCACTTCCATCATGCAGATTTAAAATTAATTTCACATTTTCATCAGTAATATAGTTTTTAATTCTTGTTATAGATTTATAATCAGGATCATGGGTTTCAATATAAGCAAATTTTCTATTCATATCACCATATGGTCCACGAGATCTTTTTATTATTGAATAAAAGTTTAAATTAGGGATAACCCAAACAGAACCTTTTTTTATCTCATAATGTGTTGCCAATAAAGAAGCAGCCATAAATCCACCTGGTTCATCACCTTGAATTCCACCAATTACAAGAAGTGTATTATCACTTTCAAAGCCTTTTTTAATAAAATCAAAATCTTTTAAATGATTATCACTTTCATTTATTTTTTGTGCATTTAATAAAGTAATAAATAAACTTAAATAAATAAAAATTTTAAATAATCTTAACATGCCAAGGCTCATACCTAACTCCATCTAAATTTTTTACTGTATATCTAATATCAATATAATCTAATTTTTTCATTTGGAAAAACTCTTCTGTAAGAGCAAACTCTGATGTAAAATTTGCATATCCAAACCCTTTTTTCCCAACATCAAAATCTGAGATAGTATGATATGTAAATGCAGGAGGGGCTATAGATTTAGAACATATAGATAAATTTCCATTCTCTCTTTCTAACTTATCTAAAAATAGTTTTGTTTGTTTTACTATGCTTCTTATTCCTGAAGTCAAAACTAAAGAACTTCCAATATCATCACACATTCTTAAATAGGTCTGATAAGGTCCATCTTTAAATAGATAATGTCCAGTATGAGGTACTTTTATTATCCTTCTTTTATCGATTGTTTCTGTTATACTTTTGGAAATTCTTTCACCATAAAAACCATGATATTCAGGGTCATAATAAAAAATATATTCCAAAAACTCTAATTCTTCTTTACTAAAAGGTTTTATAAAAGTATTTTGTTTTGAAAGAGTTAATATCTCATCAAAACTTATTATATTAAAATTTCCATACCCAACATGACTTTGTATTTTATTTAATTTATTTTGAGTAGAAACTAAAATTTTTTCATATTTTGTATCTAAATATATCTCTTTGTATGGACTTATATATTTTTCTTCATGTACATTATCAACAATCTCTTCAATAAATGCATTATTTTGAGTATTTTGTATTTCATCAATTTTATTGATTGCTTTTTCTTCTTTAAATATATTTTTAAAAAAATCAAAAATATTGTCTTCTTGAGAAGAAGCATGCATCTTTTGTGAAAGGATGATACTGTTAAATAAAACTAAATATCTAAAAAAATCTCTTCTTTTCATATATTTTTATAATACCATCTTTATTTCAGAATGTTTACCTAACAAAGAGTATAACTCTTTTCTATCATCTTCATTATCAACAATAAGTTCTATTGTATAACTTTTGAACTTACCCTTTTTACTTACATTTGATTCTTTTACACTATGAGGTCTATCAGAAAAAACTTCTTTTGTCACAGTTTTTACAGATGTAGTTTCCAATATTACAATTTTATATTTCCAATTACATGGATAATCTAATTGAAGTTTTTCTTTACTTAAATCTATCATATTTTTTAGTTCCTTTTAAAATCTCCACTTTTACCACCACTTTTTTCTTCCAATTGAATTTGAGAAATTATCATTGATTTGTCAATAGCTTTTACCATATCATATATAGTAAGTAAACCTACTGATACACCTGTAAGAGCTTCCATTTCAACACCTGTTTGTCCATTAAGTTTAGCTGTAACAATTAGTTTAAATCCTGCTAACTCAGGTTGCTCTTCAATATCACAATTGATACCTGTCAAAAGAAGTGGATGGCACATAGGAATTAAATCACTAGTTTTTTTCGTGGCCATAATTGCTGCAATAACTGCTGTTTGAAGAACTGGACCTTTTTTTGTATTATTTTCAATAATTGCATTATATGCTTCTTGTGACATCGAAATCAATCCAGAAGCAACAGCAACTCTTTTAGTATCATTTTTATCTGATACGTCAACCATTTTTGGTCTATCTTTTTCATCTAAATGAGTTAATTGCACAAATATCCTTTAAAGTCTTAATAGTAATAATTATACCTTCAATACAGTTAAATTAGGATTAAGCAAACTTTAAATATAATACTGCTCAAATTTTAAAAGAAAGAGGGTGATTTTAGTGCCAGGCATTAAAGTTAAAGATAACGAATCTTTTGACGAAGCATATAGAAGGTTTAAGAAACAATGTGATAGAAATCTTATTGTTACTGAAACTAGAGCTAGAAGATTTTTTGAGCCAATGACTGAAAAAAGAAAGAAGCAAAAAATTAACGCTAGAAAGAAAATGCTTAAAAGATTGTACATGCTTAGAAGATACGAATCTAGACTGTAGTAATTCGTTATTTTATCCAGAGCCTCGATTTTATCGGGGCTTTTTTTATTTATACTCACATTGAAATATCCAAAAAGTTAACTAACGGTATAACCAATTCAAAATATTAATAAATCTATGTTATAAGTAAGACTTCTCTTATTACTATTTAAATACATATTAATAGTTTCTTAACTTCATAAGTGCCAATGAAAATGAATCTTGACTCTCTTTGTATATATACTTAAATTTTAAATATCCAAGATAAGAAAGATTATTAGTTTTGTTTAAATATTTTTTTTGGAGAAATATAATTAGAGATATAAAAAGATTATCTACTATAAATATTTTTTTGTTATTTTTATCAAAATAATATATCTTTTGCTTTTTTTTATTAATTTGATACTTTTTTAATTCTTCAATATTAATTTTCCTTGGACTTAAAAAGCTACTTTCCAATTCTAACTTATTGTTATTCTTGTCATTTACATATCTATGTATAGCAGCTAATCTATGAGATGCACCCTCTTTCATAAGTAATAAATTCAAATCATAAATATATATAAAGTATTCAGAAGGCACTAATGTTGTTTTATCAAAACCTGATTTATAATAATCATTATATAACAGAATAGTTTTTTTATTATATTTAGGATATGAGATAATTGGTGTAGAATTTGAGATTCTAACTATGCCTTTTTTTTCTATATCTTCAACCAAGATACTAAATAGTATACTTGCCCCATTAGAAAACAATAAATCATTTTCTTCTGCAAAACTCATGATTTCATCTGTAATATTTTTTAATTTACTCATTATTTTTTCTTTTCTTTATTTAATAAACTCATAGTTAGATGCAGTTATTCTCATATTAAATAATTTAAATATATCTGGTGCAAAGTCTATATCTAGTCCTTCTACAAATGAATATACTAAAAATATTTTATCTAACTGTTTTAACCATGAATCAGGTAAACATGTACCATTTTTTTTCAATGTCTTTTTCCTTGAAAATAATAGAGGGAAACCTTGTATCTTTTGAATAATACTAAAATCTGCATAAAATCTTGAATCAAGATGTATTGAACTAGTCGTATTTTTATTCTCATCAATTTTCGAATAATAAAGAACATGCGGTTCTGGTAATAATTCAAAACTATTTAATTGTTTTTTAGTATATATTATATCTCATCATCAAGGATACAAGCTGCCAGTTGTCTTGAAGTAGAATCTTCCATATTATATTGATATACATTATTATTCTAAAATATATAATAAAATTATTATATAGTAAAATTTAATAAATTTAGGTAAAGACTTTTTAAATAAAAACATATCATCATTTATTATATGTAAAGTTAGGAAGAAAAGTGTATATTGTATTAAAAAGTACCAAAAAATAAATATACTCTAATATTTTATGTTTCTATTGCTATTGGCGTTTCGACCTGAACTTTTACAGGTGTATATATATCTGTCTCTTGTGATGGCGAATATATACTTACAATTAATGTATATCGAGCCACATTCTCATAAGCTCCTAAGTATTCTCTTGTTCTCCACCATCCATTTATTGGAAAAACAGCTATGTGATTACAAGAAGCCAAATCTACAGCCGTACCCTTCCATACATCAGATATCATACTTCCTCTATCTCTGGTATTTTTACCTATTTTCCAATAATCTCTAGTACTAAGTCCACTGGGTCTAAATTCCTTATTTCTTCCATGTTTATTACATCTAGTTTTAAATTGCTCAATATCTTCAGTTGGATGATTTACTTCAAATCTTAATCCATGAGAGGGATAATTATATCGATTAAAATTACTTACAATCATTTCTGTAGGAGCTGGTTCTATAAAATAAGAAAGAGTAACTCTCATTTCTACTTCTTGAGAGCCTAACTCTTCTAGAGCTTCTCTTGGCCATGGTAGTTCATAAAGATTCATCACGTTTGTTTTTACATCACTACCAACTTTAATAAATGGTTGAATAGTATCTTCAGCAATTAATGTTAAACTATTTGTGTAGCAATTAACTGCTTTATCAAAACTAGGTACTCCATAGCCACAACTTCTTAACAGCTTCTTATACACATCCTTATCAGAATCAGAACTCTCTTTAAATTGTTCAAACATATTATCTGTCCAATTAGCAGAATGAATAACTAATCCTCTAATTGTTTCAGGTGTTGCTTCTGGAAAGGAAGAATATAATCTTGCTACAAAATTAGCTCCTAATGCATTTGCTGCACTAGTTGCATAAGTCCAAGTAATTAAATCTCGTCTAACATCTGAATGTGTTGTCAAAAGGGACAAATCTTCATGAGCAGTTTTATCATTTCTCATTGTATCTAGTAAAAGATTTCCACCTTCAAATACAATATCAGGCTTTATACACCATTGCTTATCCCATAGGCGAGAAGTTGTTGTGAATGGTGATACTTCATCTTTTTTTGCCATTATTACATCATAATCAATATATTCATTATCTTCATCTGTTATTGAATCTTTTTCTGTAAAAGCTCCAATGACTAGAGAGTTCCAAGATTGGGCTGGATTTTCTATAGGAGATATTATATTACTTGCCATATATGTAAATGATACATCATCTATATCTGCATTACCTGCTGAAATACAAAAAAGTTTTTTAGTATCACTATTAAATAATATATTATCTATTGCAGATGACCATGAACTTGGTGTACCATCTAATACATCACCATCTGTATCTTTAGCAGTAACAGACATCGAATATATATGTATTTTATTAGGCTTTTCAATTTCTCTAGTTGCAACAGCTTGTTCTGTAATATATCCCCATAAGCTTTTCTCGGTACTTCCTGTTGGAGGTAGTATTTTATAAGATGATAAAGTATGATTCAATTCAATATCTAATAGACCAGTTAAATGTTCATTTAAATTTCCATAAGCAACTATTCCACTCATTTCTGTGCCATGACTATCATGATCATCTATACCCCATGATGTTAAATACGTATGCTTATCTTCATCTAGTAAAATATCTTCCAGTAATGGATGAATATTATTTACTCCTGTATCTAAAATACATACAGAAACATTACTATCTGAATTTACAATAACTCTATCTTTTAGTTCATGAACCCATTCTTTCTGTTCACTATATTCAATACTTGTGTAAGCTATATTAGGAGTTGAATAAGGTCTAATTTCAGCTAGATACGGATAAGAATTAATCAGATTTAAAATATCTTCTGCATTTAATTTTGCTAAAGTTATTATTCTCTCAGGAAACTTTATATTTGATTCTATTTGTATTTCTATACCATGAGTTTGAGCAATATTTTCAAATCTTGAAATAACATCTACCTCATGAGTATCTTTATTATTGATTAACCATACTTCACACCACACTTTAATATCGGTAGGTACTTTGTCTTCTTTACCATTCCAAAATGAACTAATCGTTGCAGTTTTAAAATCTTCTATTGTAGCTATTAGGTTATTATGTTTAGGATTTCCTTTTGCTGTTACTTTATTTGTATATTCAATTATTTTCTTTTCTAAAAAATCTCTTTCTTCTAATGGTAAAAAAAATGTAGCTTTCTGAGGATAAGAATTTTTAAAATTTGCTAATCTAATCTCTCTTGGTATATTTTCAAGTGATTCAATATTTAACTCACATTCTTGTGTCCCAGAAACCTCTAAATAAATACCTTTATTTAAAGAGTCATTTTCTATTATTTGTTTGTTTTGGATATTTAAAAGAGTTTCTAATTTCCCATATAATTTATTACCATGACTACTTACATTTCTGTAAGGTAATGATGAGTCACCACCTCCTCCTTGAGGTGATGTGAATTTTATGTCAGTTTTATATTGTTCACTAATAAATATGGGTCGTAAATCAGGCATATCTTACGACTCACTGATTTTTTTATATGATTCTTTTATAATTTGAAAATTATTTATCAATGATGTTTTAGAAATATACTTTTTATCATTGATAATAGCTTCTTTAATAGCATCATCACAAGATTTCACGATATCTGCATGGCTTAATCCAGATGCTTTAGCTAAAACTCCAGATAAATCAAACTTAACTGTAAATGCTTGAAATCTCAATTTTAAAAGTTTTAGTATTTCATCTTTTGTTGGTATGTCATAGTACAAGATGTCGTCAAACCTTCTAAATAAAGCTCTGTCCAATAAAGATATATTATTTGTAGCAGTTAATATTAAGCTATCAGAGTTATCATTTTCTAAAAATTGTAAAAATGAGTTTAATACTCTTCTCATTTCTCCAACTTCATTATCTTTACTTCTATCTGTACCTATAGAATCAAATTCATCAAAAAAATAAACACCCTTTTGCATTTCTATCATTTTGAATATTTGTCTTAATTTTGCACCTGTTTCACCCATGAACTTTGTAATAATTTTATCTATTTGAATTACATATAAAGGTAAATGTAGTTCTGAAGCTATAACTGATGCAGTCATAGTTTTACCTGTACCAGGGTGTCCAGACAATAGGATTTTTCTTCTATGTTTCAAACCATGTTTTTTTAACTTTTCTTGATTATTATATTCACTTAGTATCTTCAATATTTTATCTTGGTTTGAACGAGGAAGAATAATATCATACATATCTAAAATAGGTCTAGAATGAATAAATAACTCATCTATCGTGTTATTATATAATCTAATATTTTTAGAGTTGATTGATTCTGGTGTTCTACTCTCTTTTGATTTATCAACAAGCTTTTTAACTTCTAATGCTAAGGAATTATGACCCAAAGTAGCTTCATGTGCAGCTAATTGTAATGATAAAGTATCAAATCTGGTATAATCATTGTCATAATGTGACTTGATAAGTGCTTTTAGCTGTGATGCTTTTGCCATATTATTCCTCCTATTAATTTATATCTATTATAACAAAATCTATATAAATATCATAATTCATAATCATTTACTTCTTCAAGGATATATTCTTTTAATACATTTTGTAACTTTTCTTTTAAATACTTAGGTTCTAGAATCTTAATATAAGGTAACCAGTACTTAACGATCTTCAATATCTCATCATCATAAGATACTTTAGTAGAGACAATTAAATACTTCTCATTCTGTTCAACTATCTTTTTATTAGCTAAGTTATTTTTTCTTTCAAAATACTCTTTAGCTTCATTATCTATTTGTAAAATAACTTCAATTCTATCTGTAAACCAAATACTTTCATTTTTTTCAATTTGCTCTAAATACTTCTTTTTAGGCTTAAAACTTTTAGTTTCATCTTTCCATTTAAAATTTGTGATTTTTGAAAATGTAAATGTTTTTAATTCATTACTTTCATCAGCTAACAAATACCATATTCCATTATTATTGATTAATTTGTAAGGGTTAACTTTTCTTTCCTTCTTTGAATAAAAAAAACTTATTGAACTATTTTTAACTATAGCTGCACTTAATATCTCAAATAATTCTTCCTTATCACTAATATTTTCAAAACCTTGATTTTTTATAAGATAGGATTGATTAAGTTTTTTATTTAAAATATCAGTTAAAAATTCATTTGATAAAGATGGGTAAAGAGACTTTATACCACTAAGTGTTGCAAAGTTTTTAATATCTTCAAAGGTAAGTTTTCCTAGAGCATAACTAGCCAAACTATAATAGTTACCATTTTTTTCAAGTGGTATATACAGAAGTCTTTCTTTAATATCTCTCTGTATTGTTCTTTCTGTTACATTAAATTCTTTTGCTAACTCAATAGTAGTGAATCTTTCACCACTATTAAGTTTTGTAAGAATTGAAGCCAATCTTATAGCTATCTTATCATGTGATTTTTTCATAATTATTTTTTTTAAGCATCATTTTTAATTCTTCATCTAAATATTCATCAACTTTTTCAACATCAATATGCCCGCTGTTATACCATGCATATAGTTCTTTTAATGCAAGTTGTCCAAATCTAGTCCAAGCAAGTAAGTTTGTTCTTGATAAGAAAGTAACCATATCCGCACCAGAACCTGAACGAATATATGCATCTGCTCCATCAATTATACATAATACACCATGACCAACTAATAACATTCTTCTTACTTCAGGAATATTACCTTTTGGTATACAATCTCTCCACTCTTTTTCATGATAAAATCTTGCTTTCATTGTGTACATAAATCGAATAAGTAATTCATTTATTAATACGGGAATTGCCATAGCCATAGCATGCCTCGAATCATAACCTTTTTCAAAAACTTTAGTTGTGATTTGTGCAAAGGTTTCTTCTTTTTCACCAAAGCTACCTACATTCAAGAGCTGAAGAAGGTTATAAAATGGTATAGGAGCACCTGAACCTCTATTCCCTTTTTTTGCAGAAGTTTTTGAGCCTGCCCAGTCAGACATAAGATGCCCAAACCAATTTGCAAATCCACAAAATATTTTGGCAATAAAATTATGACCTTCAAGATTGAAATTTTCAGTATCTATAGTAACAATTTGTCCATTACTTATAAAAGTTGATGTACTAGTAAATTGATTTAAAATAGAAAAAAACAAACCTATAATATCGGGAGAATGTCCTAAGCTTTTTAAGTGATGATTTGATGCTTCTAGTCCTTCAACAGCACCACCAGTACCCAATTTTGAGTTTTTATGTGAAGTACTTACTTGATCATAATTAACTTTATACTTATTTTCTAAGAAATTAAGCATATTATGTTTTTTAAAGTTTTCATAAGACTGAGGTACTTTTCCTTGCATTTGAAAATTGTCAATATGCTTCTGATAAGCAATATCAACTTGTTCTTTCTTCCATCCAACAAATCCTGCAAATTTCTCTGTAATCTTATTTGCTTGCCCATCTGCAATATCTCCAAGTTTACTATCTCTAGGAGCACCAACAAATAAAATATCTACTAAACCAGCTATTACACCACATGTTCCTGCAATCATATAGTCGTATTTATCACACTGTGCATTTTTTAAAGTAAATTCGTCTTTAATTTTCTTTTGAAGTTCTACTTGTTGAGACTTAGTCATTAGTGATTTAAAAGGGTCTTCTGTTAAATCAAGATTATTCTTAAAACTATATTCTTCAATAGAATTCATATATTCTTCCCAAGAAATATTATCATCAAAATCAACCTTATCTAATTCTTCAACAACAGCTAAATTTTCAGGATCAACTGTTATTTCTAATTGTTTCTCAATATTTAATATATCACCTTGAGAGTATGAATCTACAGTGTTATCAGTAGTTCCTAACAATTCTTCCATATCTAATAACATATTATCTAACAAGAGATTATCTTGTTCTTGACTTGATTGAATATTTGATAATATATTATCAATCTCTGCTAATTTATTTTCAGATTGATTTAATTGGTGTTTTTGGACTTTTAAAGCATTTCCCTCGTTCTTTAAATAGTCTTTGTTCATCCAAAAATACCTTTAACCTTACCTTTCATAATATTACCCATATCAAAATATTCTAATGATTTAAATATTTCACCCATTTTATCAAGTATTTCTGTATCAATATTGTCTCTAAGAAGGAATGCATTTCTCTGTTTTCCATCAACTTGAATTGATTCTTCTTTATAATTTTCGATGATAAAATTAAAAAGTGGTTTTTTTGTAGCTTCTGCTGTCAATGACTTTAATCTTGATATATCTAATTCTCTTGGACATTGTAATCTATTTGCTGAGTTCTGGTAATGATTTGTTTTGTTATCTACTGTTTTAATGGCGCTTTGATATTTTGCCATCATTTGTACAAGTTTTTTAATCTTTTCACTTTGTTCTGCATGATTTAATGTTACATCATTTAGTTTTTGAACAACAAAGTTAATATCATCTATTATTAAAGAAATAGTTTTTTGTGTTTGTTTAATAACTTCATGCAACATTAATTCTCTTGTTTTATATTTATCTAGTTCATTTGCACCTGTAAGGTGTTTCAACCCTTTATATGTCATGATTCCAATTAATCCTACCACAACTAAACCACCAGTCATACCCATACCCATTCCTAGAGTAGCCAATCCTGATGTAATACCAGCTGCTGACATACCGACTACAGAACCTGAAATATAAACTGCAGCTAGTGGAGCACCTGCAGCTGCTGCTTTTGTAGCTAAATCCTCTGCATTCTTTTTAATTGCATTATCATCTAGGTCTTCTTTTAGCATTTTGTAATCATTTTCAACTGCACTGAATGCCAAATCGATTTCATCATCTGATAAGTTAAATAAACTTTGATTTTCAGTCAAAAATTTAAAATCTCTACTCATCGAATCATTAGTACTAAAATGTACATTTATCATATCTTTAGCAAGAGAAATCATTAATGATTGAAAGTGACTTGATTCAGAGTGTTCTTTAATTATTGTTATAAAGTCTTCGATACTTACTAAGTTTTCATAAGATATTTCAGTAAGGTATGTTCTTATATCAAATCTAGAATCTTTACTTAATTCCAATCTTGTCATAAGAAGTAAAATCTCAGCTAGCTCTTTTTCATCAATTTCTCCATCATCTACATATGTCATATTTACTATAATTTTTAAATATGCTTTTTTAAATTCTTCTGACATTTCTGAAATTGTAGTAAGTTGATTTTCTTCTTTAAAGTCTTTAAAATCTGTAATTATTGTATTTAAAAATTCTGCAAGGTTCTTTTTATTTGCAAAAGTCAAATCATCTTTGATTTTATGTTCTTTCCCATCCTTGGTTTTGATAACTATAAATTCATCAGTATTCTCTTTACCTTTATCATTCACCGTAATATTTACTATATGTTCAACAGATTCTATATCAGCATAGACAAAAGTACCATAAGAATTATGAATAACTCTTTCACCTGTAAATACTAATCCACATTTGGCATTATTAAACATACTGTCATCATAAATTGCTAAAATAGATTCATAAAAATCTTCACATTTAAATGCTTTTACTGCATTATTTAGTTTGTTTTCAGGGATGTCTGGAGTAACTAAAACATTTTTTTCTTTTTCCGCAATTTTTTTCACATTTTCTTTTATATAAACATTTACACTCATTATTTTCCTTTGTATTATTTCCTATATATATTCAACTATGTACTATTCTTTACTAAAGAATAATTTACAAAGATGCAATTATTGCAATAACTCCTATTGAGTCTCTTCTTATGAACTTCAATAAACTTAATACATAGTTATAACCTATTTTTATCACAACATAGTAACAAAATAAATATTATTATAATATATATTTTATTTATCTACTATTATACATTGTATTTGTATTGATTGTGTTATCCTTACACATAAGATAGACTTCCATTATTATCTCTTATAGTAGGTTGTATTAATATGCAAGATATCACTCCTGAACAGCTTTATAAAACTATTGGTAAAAATGTTGCCAATTATAGAAAAGAAAAAAAGTTATCTCAACTTGAATTATCTTTAAAAATGGGATATAAATCAGTCTCTGTAGTATCAGGTGCTGAGATATACTATAATGGCAAACATTTTAATCTTGAACAATTATTAAAAATCTCAAAAATTCTAAATGTAGAACTCTGTGATTTTTTTAAACCTTAGATTATTTTATCAGCAGCCAACTCAATAGAATCAAGTGCTTTTTTAAACTTTTCTCTTAGTTCACCTTTATCATTGATAACCTTTAGTTTATAAACTTTAATAAGTTCATCCATTAACACATGGACATCTTCAATTTTTCTTTTTGTACTTTTTGAAAAATGGTTAAAATCATGATTCTCTTTTTGTAATAGTCTAATCTCTTTTAACTCCGTCCAAATAGCACAAATCCCTTTCGATAACTTCACTACATATTTATCCAATTCAGCTTTTTCTTGCTCATTAATGTCAAAGACATTTGTTTCAGTTTTTGATTCAAGTTTATAGAAACTATCCATATCTAAATCAGGTAAATTTTGTAAACTTCCATAAGTTTCTAGGAAGGAAGGTACAATCTCTTCATAAAACCCATTATGAATTAGATTAAACTCTTCAATTACATCTTTAGGTTCTTCTTCATCTTTATTCTCAAAAAAACTATCTCCAAAATCAGCTATCTTTCTTCCAAGTTCATCTCCCCAATTAGTAAAGTTATGAACTGCGTCTACTAAGTCATCTTCTTTATCATTATCTTGAATATATTTTTTTAATCCATAACCAGTTGCTGCTAATGCTACTCCACCTATAATAAATATTGGTAACATAATTAACTCCTTTTTTGTTTTATATAAGAAGTTTAACATGAGCAAACGAAAGGTTATGTCGTTTTATCTACATCTTGAATTAGTTTTATAATTAGATGAATTTAATATTAAAAAATATTTTTACTATTATATGATAGATTAAAAACTATCAGAACGCCCAATGAGAAGAAAGAGATTCTCCAACTAAGGAGAGACTAAAATATCCTAACAAATGTTAGGCTAACTTGATGACCTGAGCAGCATCTCAGGAGAGAAGTAGAACAACCCATAAAAAGAAAGCAATTAGTGAGTGTTAGCCCCAAGCGATAACGAACGACCAGCAACTATGTCTAGTAACAATCTAATATATCATAATCTATAACTATTCTTGAGAAAGGATGGGGGTAGAGGGCCGAAGGCCCTCTATAGGGGGAAGGAAAGAGATTTTAATAAAATATCATAAATAATTCATAACTAGTAGTTGACTATCAATTCATCATGCAACACCCTCTTCTATTTGCTTATACCATTGTTTAGTTTTACCATCCCATCTAAACCCACAAGCTTTTATAGAATCTTTCTTAGAAAAGATATCATCACCTACAACAATTAAAAATCCACTATGTTCAACTATATTTAATCCTAAGTTATACAATGATTGATACTCATACTGATTAAAGCTTTGAGTATTAGAACGATTGTTTGAAGAAGTAGCTGTAGTATTAGATACATTAGTAGAAGATGGAACTTTATTTGAGTTTGAGTTATTTGCTTGATTTTGAGTATTATGATTTCTTGTTTTATCATACAATGAGTTACCAAACTGATTACCAAATGAACGCAAAGCACGTTTAAGGGCATCTGTTATAGCTTCTTTTGCACCATTTTCATGACAATCAGCTAAAGTCTTTGCTATACCACTTCCAAACCCTACATCTTCTCTACTAATACTTTGTGTATGTTGATTGTTTTCAACAAGGATTTTAACTATTGCTTTATAGCATACTACATGGTTTTGATTAGAGTTTACCTCTTGTGATACCTGTTCTAATTTTGAAACATTATAAGACCAGTTGCCAAAGCCAAAGATACTATTAGCTGTTTCTATTACATCAAAGCCTTCAAGATATGAAAGATTGATATTTCCTTTTTCTCTTGTTTTTATTCTTGATGAATCTAGTTCATTATTTAAAGTTTTAATTTGATTATCATTAAACATACTAACTCCTTATGCTACTTGTTCTTCTACAATTAGAATCTCTTGGGTTTCATTTGTGTTATTTGATGAAGTTCTTTTTGTATTAACTTTAATTTTTGAAGAGGATGTTTCAGTAATAGTTGTTATCTCAACTAAACCATCAAGCTCTTTTTTACCCTCTTTTGTGTTTAGTGCTTTTTCAACTGCTTTAATATCTACATCAAACTTTACATACCCTAAGCCCATAACTTTATTTTCATCAATGATTTTAAGAACATCTTTTTGTTTTGAGGATTCTTTTGAAAGAGTTAAAGATGAGATAATATTTCCATCTATTCTATCTATACCATTTGATATAAAAATATCAGCTACTTGCTCTTTTGCTATATCCAATGCTATTGAAAGCTTTTTCTTAAATGCTTGTAGCTCTTGAATATCCTTTGAAAGATAATCAATCTTTGTTTTTATCTCATTTAGAGATAAACCAATATAATCTGCTCTTTGATAGTATGGAGTAGAAGTATCTTCTAATATTGATTGAAGATACTCTTTAAAGTTTAAGTTTGATTTATTTTCCCCTAAATACTCTATTTGATTTTGTAAGGTATAGTTTACTAGTTTCATTTTTCACTCCTTATGCTGCTATTTCATAACTAGTATCTTTAATAGATGCAATTGTTTCAGCCATATCCCACAAGGATTTATTTAGTTTTGCATCTGTAGAGATTGAAGTTATTTGTTTAGAAGTAAATTTTCTATTAGTTTGTTTATTTACTCCACTAATATTTCCTCTAATTAGATTTTCTTGGATAACATTTAGTGTTGTGTATAAATCATCTTTTAAGTCTTCATCTCTATGTGGAAGTAATAAATCATTTGCATCTACTTCTAAATGTTCTTCAAATCTTAAAGGTATAGTTGATTTAGCAAAAGATTGTTTCTCTTTTTCATTTAGTGTAATAGAAGACAATTTATTTACTTTTTCAAGGAGTTTATCTTTTATAGCTGTTATTTTTAAAATAGCATTTGCTACATCATTATCTTTAGAACCTAAGTGTCTTATCTTATAGCTTTCAAATACACTATCTGAGATAACAAGACCATTACTACATACAAATCTAAAGATACCTGCACTTATACTAAATGCTTTAGTTCTATCGTGAGAATTAAACAGTAACAATTCAACTGCATTATCTTGTGGGTTTAAAAAATCTTCAAAGTGTCTAAATCTGACACAATGTTGTTGGAAACCTTCCTTTTCTAAATCTCTAACATTTGCTTGACTTACACTAACTGGATGCCAATTATGTGCTTTTATCTCTTCAATCACATCTATTGTTGGAATAAAGTGATATTTTTCACTTACATCACCATGAGCTCTTTGAGTAAAAAGTGTTGGTGCAACTTCATACAACTTCTCATTACTTAATGGTTTTACATTTACTGACATTGTTTTTCCTTTTTATTGTTTATTTTTTTACTAAGAGTTTTTGTAGTTTTTTAAAAGCTATTTATCTTCACTATCTAGTGATTCTTTGATTATGGTTGCTGTTGCAATAACTATGGTTAGTAATACATTAGGTGGAATCATTTAGGCTCCTTTTAATGGTTGAAAGTTTTTATTGTTTGCACTTTGTTTAAAAGTACATCTTAAAAGCTTTTTTATTATCTCTTGAGGTTTGGAATGGATGGCTTCTTTATCTACAATCATTTTTTCTCCTTTTAGTTTTTAATCTTTTTTGTTTTTAAAAGACTACTTGACTCTTATCGGATTGATGATATGTAGATGAAATGTTTTTGAGATACATATTTTTACATAAAAAAATATTGGAACTGCTCTTAATTGAAAATTAAGTATGTTGAATAATTAAATTAAAATATTACAAAATGACACTTTTTTTAAAAAATTTTGATTATTTACTATAATTATAAAAAGGAAATAAAATGTTTTTTCACACCGACATAAAAATATTATCTACAAAAGGAAAAGCTTTTTTAAATGAGAAAATACTTGATGACATATTAAAATTTTTACCAGAAGCTACTAAAAAAAACAACTCATTAGACAAAATATTAAGTTTTTTCTCAACCAAAAAGAAACAACAATATATACGTAGAATTTTATATAAAGAGGTATTCCTATTACAATTACAATTAAAACATAATATTAAAAACACTATAAAAATCTTAAATGAAGGAAATATAAAACAATTAAAAATGTATATTCAGAGTAATCAAGACTATTTTCCTGGATTTCTTTTATACTGTTTAGATTATATAATTGATGAATATAATATTGATATATTTAATGGAAATAATAAGATTAATATAGATGATATTTCACTTGCTTTAGCTTTTGTATACTTGAAAGAAGTAATTTTTTATGTATTGTTAAATAGTGCTGAATTAAAAATGGATAAGAACACAATATCAATATTACCAACACCAGAACTAAAAACACTTTTAAAAAAAAGATGGATGGCAATAAATTGGGATAAATCAAGTTTTGAATATAGTTCAGTTCTAAATCATAAGATTTTCATGGAAGGTGGAGTTAATAACATAAACGATTATATAAAAAGTTTAAGTACTTTCCTTTTTGATAGAGTTTTTTATTTTAATAAAAATTATATTCACCATAAGAATTTTGAGTTAGAGGCATTAATATATATGAACAATCTTTGCATATTTTTTGCATATCTATTGTATGGATATTATTCAAAAAGTAAAATTCATTTAAAAAATAATAAAAGATTCTCTCAAATAGGACTTGATAATGATTTTTTAAATCTGATAATATATGAAAGTAATCTAAAAACTAATCTAAATAAAGGTTTTAAAATAAAAGGGAATAATATATCCTTCATAGATGGTACTGCTTACGATTATGTTATGAGAATGTACTTTAATGATTATATGAAATCTAAAAATAAGAACACTTTTAATCAAAAAAAAGGTTTCATTTTTGAAGAATATATTTTTAATTATATTAATAGTCAGAAAAAAGAATTTGAAAATTATGATATTTATAGATTTGATAAAACTTTTACAGATGAAATAGATGAGAAAAAAATTAAGTTAGATATTGATTTCATTTTAGTAGATAAAGTTAGAAAGAAATATTTTTTAATACAAGCAAAACATTCAACTTATGCAAAAGCATATTTAAAAGAAGAAGTATATCATTATTGTAATAGTAAAGACTTGATTGATAAGGGTGTTAAACAACTAAACTCATTTAGTTATTTCTACAACAAGGATAATAAGTTAAAGATAGAACTTGAACAAATTGGATTAAGCCAAATAAATTTAGATAACACACATCTTATTTTACTACATACCATGCCTCTATTTGATTTTCAGCAAATAGAAAATGTTATTCTATATGATTGGAATAGTTTTAGAAATATCTTACAATATGGGTTGAGATTTAATACAGCACAAAATTTGCATGAATTAGATTCAATTACACAATCTAGTGAGGTTTTAGAAATAGAAAAGCTGGATGAGACTATTGAATATTTATTAAATTCAACTATAATAGAAAAAGATAAAAAAATAACATTAAAAGATAATTATACATTTTTTGAACATGTTCCTAATTATATTCAGACAAGAAATTATAGAATTGAAACAATAATTAATTAGGTCGCATTATAAATGGTAGTAAAAAAATATTAAGAAGAGTTAATGAGTAAATATCAATTTCCACCTTTAAAAGATGAAAAAGAGTTTGAATCTTTAGTAAATGATTTATGTATAGAAAAATTTGGTATAGAGTTCCAAGTTTATGGAAGAAAAGGTCAAAATCAAAATGGTATAGATGGCATTTCTTTTTCAAGTAATAAAAAACAAATTGTTTATCAATGTAAAAATAAGTTTATTATAAGAGATGAACAAAAAATAAAGAAAGAACTTCTTGAAGATATTGAAAATGAAGTAATATCTGCAAGTAAAAAGTTTACTAATATAGATACATTTATTTTTGCAAATTCATATAAACAAGATACTGTAATACAAGATAAAGCTGTAGATTTATCAACTAAATATGGATTTAGTGTTATCTCTTGGAGTTGGGAAGAAATTGAAGGGCTCCTTGAAATACATCTAAATGTTGCAAAGAAGTATTATCCCGAAATATTTGATAAAAATATATTGTCTGAAAATGATATAAAAGAAAGATTTCAAGAAAACTCACTAACTTTACTATCCTCTCAAAATCTATATATCCAAAATAGTTTTATAAAAATGCCTGAAATAAATAATATTAATGACTTTATTAATAGTAATGATTTTGAAGATGATTTACTTGTATTAACGGGAAAACCAGGCATTGGGAAAACAGCTATCCTTAGTAAAATACAAAATGATTTAATTCAAAATAAGACCACTTACTTAAGTATTAAATGTGACAAGTTTGATATTGAAGATAAAAATTCTTTCTCAAAATTCTTTGCAGTAGAAAATATTCTACATTCTATTAGACAATTATCAAGAAAAGAACAAGTAATTATACTTATAGACCAACTTGATGCTCTTTCATTAACCATGTCATCAAATAAAAAAACAGTCAATATAATATTAGAGTTTATAGAACAACTAAAATATATTTCAAATGTCAAAATAATTGTTTCAATTAGAGAATATGATTTAAAGAATGACCCTTTATTTAAAAGTTTAGATAATTCAAATATTGTTAGCATTCAGTTGTTAAGTTTTGAATATGTAAATGAAAAATTAAAATTATTTATTAAAGAATCTGAAAAGATAAATAAAACATTAATTGAACTACTGAGATTACCTTTACATCTCTCAATTTTTATTGAGTTATATCCAATTGATAATAGTTGTATATCTATTAAAACTTTACAAGATTTATATGACAAACTTTGGGAACAAAAAATTCAAGATAAAGAAATTGATAAGAGTATAAGAATAAGGATGATTAAACTTTTAAATTCAATAGTTGAAAAAATGAATAGTCTTAAAAAAATTGAAGTACCTATTTTACACTATCAAGATGAATATGAAGATGAATTAAATATTCTCCAAAGTAAAAATATTTTAAATAAAGAAGGAAATAAAATTTCTTTTTTCCATCAAACTTTTTATGATTATGCTTTTGCAAGAAACTTTGCTCAAAAGGAGATGTCTTTATATGACTATATATTAACTACAAGTCAAGATTTAAGTATTAGAGAACAATTTAAACAAATAATTCAGTTTTTAAGAGGAACTGATGAAGAAAAGTATTTATTAGAATTAGAGAATATAATTTATTCAGATAAAGTCAGGTTTCACATTAAACTACTATTAGTATCTTACTTAGGAAGTCTTGATAACCCAACTGATAAAGAATTCAATTTTATTCAAAACTTATTTCAACATGACAAGAAATATGAGAGGTATTTTATTGAAAGTTGGATTTCTTCTGACTGGCTAATTTCCTTTAAAAAAGCAAATTTCTTTACCGACAAAAACTTTGAACAATATAACTTACAATATAGATTAGAGACATTTGTTAATTCAAAAAGTAATTTAGTATTTGAAATATTAGATACTTGTGGCTGTAATATAAAAATTAAAAGTGAAGCTATAATGCATTCTTTAGAAAGATTAGATAGTTGGGATGATTATAATTTTAATATTTTTAAAAAATATGAAAGTTTAATATATGAAGATAACTTTGCTAGATTTAGTTTAGAGAAACTATATAAAAAAGTTTATTCAATTGATGAAGAATATGCAATCAATTTATTTTTTAATTTCCTAGATTTAAGAATTAATGAAATTGATGATACAGATAGAAAAGAAGTATTAAATCATGATTGGTATGAAATATTCAAATTTTTGATAAAACAAAATAATATTAAGATATTAGAAATGAATTTATCAGCAATATATAAAATAAGTAAAAAGTTTAAAAATGAATATTCAAAAAAAGAGTTTTTAATTACTGATAAGGTCTTTGATTATTTAATGTGGCAGTTTGATGACTTACATAACAGTACATGGGCATTGTATGGGAAAACACTTAAATCAGTTACAGCATTAGCACTAAATGATAAAGAAGAATTTTTGAAATTAATAAGCCCATATAAAAATATCAATCATTCATCTTTGATTACATTTCTTATATTTGGTTATTCACAAAGTCCTAAAGAATATAAAAATGAAATTTTTACTTTACTCACAAATAAAAAGCTTTTAGAAGAATTAGATTTAGATTATGATAATGGATATGAATTTGCATTACTTCTAAATAAATCATTTAAGTTCTTTGACGAACAAGAGCAAAAAGAAGTATTTAATACAATAATTCAAGTTAGTCCAAAATGGCAAAATAGATGGTCAGCAGGAAAGTATAATGGCAAATATAGAGGATTAAAGAAATATGAACTTTTATGTCAGATTGATAAGGAAGATATAAAAAAATTTAATTATATTAAAGAGTACCAGGAGTTACAAAGAAAATTTCATTGGTATAAATTTGAAAAACCTCATAAATCTAAAGGAGGTTGGGTAGGCACACCTTTAGATAGTAGTGTTTATTCAAAAATGAGTTTAAATAATTGGCTTCAATCAATGAAAGTTTTTGATGGTAAAAAATCACGAAAAAATGATAGAGATTTTTTAAGAGGAGGAAAAACAGAACATTATAGGCAATTTGAAAAAGAAATCATTAAAAATCCTGATAGATTTTATCCTTTTCTATTAATTTTGGAACAAGAGGAAGTGCATCCTGATTATCTATCTGCTGGTTTGAATGGTTTGCTTGCAGCAAACTACGATGAAAATAAAATTCTAAACATTATTCACAAATATTCTCATGTAAACGATAACTGGTTAAAACGAACAATATTGAAGGCTATTAAATATTTATTAGAAAAAAAAGTTTTTGATGAAAAACTTATAGAATTTTTAGAGAATAATAAAAATATTCATTATGAAGGAATCATAAGAGAAGAGAATAAATTTCAAACAATTCATGATCATATGACTAGTTCTATTAACTCTTTTGAAGGTGACTTTGCTGAATTATTACCAGTAGTTTATAAATATGTATATATAAATGATAATTTGAAAAATAGAGTTGAATTTTTAATAAATGAAGTAATTACTAAAAATATTGACTTTGTTATATTTGGATTATTAAGAACATTAGGAAGTATTGAGTCAGTTAATCAAGGAAAATTTGCTGAATTCTTATTAAAAATAATAGATAATGACACAGTAGGACAAGTCTCAATCTACTCTTTACAAAACTTTCACTATTTGTATTTGAATAACTTTGTATCAGAAGAACAATTAATAGTATATATTAAAAAATGTATATCATTTATCATTCTAGTAAATGATGGTGAAGATACTAATTATGTTAATAATTTAGGAATGTTTTTATTTTATTATTATCTAACAAAGAAAAATATAATTTTTGAAGAACTACTTAATGAATCTATATCCTTGAACAGTAAAGTAATTCATGGAATATTACATCAAATCTTTGAAGAGGAATTACATTCAAAAGATAAACGTAAAATTGAAATATCAAAACAGTTTATTTTGAAGTTTAAAAACAATGAAAAAAACGACTATTTTTATACTCTAAGTTTAACTAAAATGAATGGTTTAAATTTTATTCAAGATGATTTTAATTTTATAAAAGCTTTGGTTTCATCTTTACATATTCGAAGAGAAGTAAAAAGCTTTATTGAGTATCTTCAAAATGAGTATTATTCAGATACTGGACTAAGTGATAAAATATTTGAACTTCTAGAAGGATTAATAGAGAATATAGATAATGAAAAAGAAGTTAGCTATTATGATTCAAAACCATTAATAGAATTTATTCTGGAACTTAATACAAGAACAAAGTCTAATGAAAAGAAAGAGAAAATTTTAGACCTCATCGATAGTTTTTTAATAAGTGATAACTTAAGACATAGTACAAAGTCAGCTATAGATTAAAATTGTATTATAATTCCTCAAGCATTAGTAGTCTTTTATAAATCTAACTTGTAACAAATAAGATTTTATAATAAAATATTTTAAGTCTAAACCAAAAGCACTAATAATATATCATTATCATTTCTTAACTTAGTCTCATTGTAAAAATATTGGAACGCAACTTAATAAAAAACTAAATTAAATTTAAGATAGAGATTAATATATTTGAATTAAAAAACATCCTCTATATATCCTAGTACTAGGAGTGCACTTGCATATTCAACTAGTTTACATAATAGTCTTCAAAATGTGGTACAAAATAGGTAATGTGTATCTTACCCAAAAAGGTAAGATACCAAAATATCTATTGCATTTTTTGAATAAAATTAACTTGCTGATTGTTGATCAACATCCAATTATTAAAAAAGTCCTCTTTTAACTCTTCATTAGTTTTAAAAATAAAGAAATTATAAAACTCTTTAAAATCATCAATTTTCTGTAATTTTTTAATAACATTGTTCTTAACCTTCCCAAATTCACAAATAACAACAACTCTATTTGATTTATTAAAATCATATTTTTTAGATGCAATTCTTTCTAATATTGCTTGACGATGAATATATAGTTGTACTATTAATCTCTTAACATCAGTTCCATTATGTTGTTCAAATAAAAAAAGATATTCTTCATTGTTAACTTTAAATTTTGTAATAATATCTGGAATAAATGATTTGCCATTATCTAGAAAAAGTCTATTTAAACCTTGGGTGTAATTATTTTCTTTTCCTTTGGTACTACCAACCTTATCAAAATAATAATTCAAAAAAAGAATCTCACCCTGAACATTATTTAACCACTGACTTAAATATATGTAGAAATCAATAGTACTTTTTCTATGAAAGTAATCTTTTGTAGATATTGGTTTACTTTTAGGAATTTTCTTTATCATGTCAATAGAATAATCTAAATCTTCAACCAATACCTTTTCCCCATATTTAGTTAAATAATAAATGTATTCTAATTTACCTTTTTGAGGATCTGTTGAAAATACAATTTTATCAACTATTGGTCGCTTTTGTTTTATTATTTCTTTTAAAAAGTTTGTTACATCTCCCCTATTTTTATATACTTCTAATTTTACAAATTGAGAAGAGGTCAAAAATTTAAACTTTGCTAATAATTCAATTACTTCAATTTCTTTATCTTTTAAATACATTTTTATTTTATCCCCCCTTCTACTAAAAGTCTTCTAGTAATGGCTTCAGATTTTTTTCCTTAAGCTCTAATTGATTATTCTCATCAGCTATATTTCTATAATAGTTTTTAAACTGATACTCTAAATACTCTTCCCACAAACTATTATTAATAACTGCTTTATCCCCAATAAACTTGTCTGTATTTTGTATTTTGATAGATTCACTAGTACCTACTTTCAGAAAAAACTCACCTCTATTCAAATTTTCTAACTTATTAATATCCACTTGTATTTCCTTACCCATTAATCTAAGGTTTTCATTTGAATTTTTACCAATAATTTTTATGTTTGTATTACTTAGAACAATATCTCTTAATCTCTTATCAATTTGAGATAGTGATTGATTTGCAAAAGTTAGGAAAAGTTTATACTTTCTAGATTCTGTTAAAATTTCTTCGATAGTAGAACCTATAAAATTTTTAAATTCATCTATATAAAGATGTGTACTAGTTCTTAAATCTTTTGATATATTTGCTCTTCTTAATACTATCCCTTGGATTGTTGCCATTATTAATTTATTATAAAGGTTAAATGCTTTTTTCATTTTTCCTTTTGACAATTTAAATATAATAACTTTCCCTTTAGTATTAATCTCTTTTTCCAAATCAATAGTGCTTTTTCCTGTAATTGAATTTGATAAAGTTGGATTATTTAATAATACTTGAAGTTTTATAGCAATTGCATCTTTTGAAACTGTAAATTTTTCTTTTTTAAAATAACTATAAAAAAACTCTCTATGTCCTTTTATTGGACTTTTTTTACCTAACTCAACCAAATCTTCATTTTTACTGTCTTCCATAAATCTTTGAAGTTCATATAAATCTGTATCACCTTTTCTTAATAGTGTTGAAATACAAGGCTCTAATATTGCCTCCATATTATTTGACCATTCAATATCAAGTCCAACTTCTAAAGCACTTAACAATTCTTGTGTCATAGTTGAAATAACACTTTCATCCTTACTTTTAATGTCAAAAGGATTTATAGTAAATATTTTATCTTTACAAATATCTAAGTCAATATATATCAATCTTTTCTTTTCTTTAATCATCCTACTGACTTCAAAGGCTAAATCTCCATGAGGATCTAAAAGAACTATACTTGATTCACTTTTTTGAATATCATTGTATAGCAATGTTTTGATAAGTTCAGATTTGCCTGTCCCTGATGCTCCTAGAGATAAAGTATGATTTAATCTTTCCTCTTTTGGAATGAATTCATTAAAATCTTCTTTATCAGGATCTAACAATATTTTAGGATCTAAAGTTATTAGATTATCAATATTAGGTGCATCAAAAAGTGTTAGTCTTCTTTTTTTATTAAAATTTCTATTCTTTTTGTTCAAATATGAAAGCAATCCTAAATCATTTTTCTTAATGCCTATATTATTCAAGTTATTATTCAATATCTTAATATTTACTATATTTATCTTTTTTATCTCATTGCGTAAGTCTTCTTCATCTTCACAATCATTTGAATATTCATTTTCTTCTTCAAAGTTTTTGACTAGTTCTTCAGGAATTGACAAATTAAACATTTCATTTTCTATTTTTATTTCGTCTAGAAATAAAATTCTATTTAACAAAATATCAATTTTATTTGCTAAACTTACAAATGTACGTAATAATAGTAATGATTTGGCTCTACGTATTGGATAGCAAGATATAATTGTATACTTTTTTGATTTATATTTCTTATCATTTATAAAGTCCTTTAACATAAAACATTCAGGATAAATATGACTATTGTTTACATGAATATCTTTAAAAAGATATTCATATATTGACTTAAATATTCTGGTATATTTATCTTCAATGGTCAGCCCTAACAATTTATTATCACTTACTTCTTCTAATAATTCATAAAGTGGAAATGTAACTTTAATAAATGGTTGAAGAGAAGAAAACTTAACTATATCATCATCCCCAATATTATACTCATCATTATTAATATGCTCTGGCCTATTAATAAAGGCTGGTGTATTAAAAAAATTAAACTTTATTAATAAATTTTTAGATTCTTGATTCTCTAAGATATTATAAATTTCAGTCCATTTATCTAAAATTTCTTTATCTATACTTTCTTCTTCAAAATCAATGTTATTCTCATATAATCTAAGTACAAGATCATTCAACTCTGTATTAGATTCTTCTATTAGATTCTTATCTATTATAGATTTTATCAAGTATATAAATAATAGATTTATTTTTGATGAAAGAGTTTTAAGTATTTGATTTTCTAGCATATGACAAGTGCAATTATACTTTAATGTAGTAGGATTAAATGAAATACAATTTATAGCATTGTTTTTCATCATTAATGGTTTTTTATTATAAGTAACTAACTCTTTCTTATTATCTTGAATAATAGAAATTGAACCATTATCTTCTAAAATTATACCTATTTGAGGAAATATATTTATATAAATCTCGTTTAATGACAAAGTAGTATTTTTCACCCTAAATCTCCTAAGAATGAAGATATTTCATTTATTGTGAAAAAAATACCACCACCAATTTTTTTAGCTTTTATTTCTCCAGTCTTTCTGATTCTATCCAATGTTGCTTCTGAAATACTCAATTCTTTAGCAGCCTCTTTTTTTGATAACAATGTTTTTTTATGTCTTTGTTGTAATTGTTCTAGTATTGTAGACATTTGATTCTCCTTTTCAAAGTTATAGGAGAATTGTAATATTTTGAAAATTTTTGTGCTTGGAAAAAAAGAAGAGGTAGTTTTTTCTATTTTGAGACTAAAACCTTATATTTAGGATTTTTCCCTTCAATAAGTTTTTTCATTAATTGATTACGTTGAGAAATTGTCTTAGATGAATAATAATGTTTATCATCATCAAGGTCTTCAATGTCATCAATACAATGATTCCTAATATAATCTGCATAAGAAACTATTTTATATTTTGTATCTTTTTTATTTTTTATTTCTTTTACTTCTTTTCTTATTTTTAATCCATTATATTTTGTAAGTTTAAACTGAATATCTTCTACAATATCTTTCTTTATACTACTTGATATTTCAAAATTTTCTTTATAGTAATCATATATATATAAACAATCTGCCCACTCTTTTGCAGACATATTTTTATAATCGATTGTATCTATATTGATATCTTCTTCTAATAGTTCAAAAATATTTTTAATGGATGAACTTTTATTATCGTAATTATCTTTTATTTTTTCAATATAAGCTAATATTTCTTCTTTTGGTAAAGAAATGTTTATAGGGAATTCCATTTGGTTAAAAGTTCTCAAAGGTCTTTTAAAATTTGGATATATTTTATTGAAGTTAAAATTTTTATCTCCATCATACGCACCTTGATATACTTCATAACCGTCAACTACACTATAAGAATCTTTATAATAGTCTTTTGAATTATCTGAAAGAATTTCATTAATATGGCGACTTTGAGAACTGTCAGGTTCAAAGTAGTTACTTAAATTTATTTCATCTTCCATCCCTTCAAGTATAACTGATCTACCATCATACGGAATAAAATAGTTCTCTTCCAATTCCATTTTTAATTTATTAACTATTGAATAAGATGTATTTATATTTATATTATCTATATCCTCTATATCTGATGTGTAACATTTATATACATCATATTCTTTTAATATGTCAATAAACATACTAATCCATAAATTTCTATCTTCAAACTCATTAAAAAAATTATTCTTTTCAACATTTTTATTAAGATAAGTTAAATCATCCAATATGTTAATGATTTTTTTTACTTCTTCATTTCTGATTCCCATTTCATAGGCAATACAATGAGTTAATTCATATTTTTCAAAACTTTCGATTTCTTTATATATCTCATCACTTCTAGATAAATATTTACTCATTATAAATCTCCAGGCTAATAATTAAATTATTTACTATAATATACTTAACTAAATACTTAGTAAATTTTCATCATAATATTATAATTTATTTACTTAAATCTTATATCTAAAATATCAAATAAAAAAGGATACTAATGATACTTGAAAAAATAAAAAAGTTTACTAATACCATCATTGGAAAAGTTATTATATTCACTAGTATATTAAGTTTTTTAGCAACGGTAGTACCTTTTTTAACAGGCTATGGAAATGTAATTGACCTAGTAAAAAAGTTTACTAGCCAATATAAAGATTCTAAAAAAGAAACAGTCAAATTATCAATCTACAGTAACCTTTCAAAAGAAGAACAAAGTAAACTTCCATCAAAAACAGTTAAACTTTATATACAAGAAGGAGTCTTTTCGGATATAGAAATGAGAAAAAACTACCAAGCTATGGGTATGAGTGAAAGGAATATTGATTTCTTATTAGGTGTTATTAAACGTGTAAGTTTTAAATTAAATGATAGTTCTCCAGAAAAAACAGTTAATATAACAATTAAAGATATTAAAAGAAATAAAATTGATATTGATAATGAAAAATTTCACCTAGATAATTATATTGACCTTTACCCAGGTATTTATAATATTGAAGTTATCACTGAAAAGGAAACAAAATACTCAACAATACTTATGGTTCCAGAAGATAAAAAAATTGAAAATCTAAGTTTCACAGCAACTTTGATAAAAAATTAACTATACTTTCTTAAATAAAGTTTTTCAACATCATCTTTACCACTATCTGGTGCAAGTTTTGCATATCTCAAAGTTTGTTCTATTTTTGAGTGATCCATAAGTTTTTGAATTGTAAAAATTGGTGTACCATTAATAGCTAAATGAGAAGCAAATGTATGTCTGAAGGTATGAATTACTACTCTATTTTTTCTATCATTTGCATCTAGTTCTGTATTAAATAGTTTGTCTAATATTGGTTTAATTCTCCACTGTATATTTTTAAAAGTTGCTTTCTCTCCACAATTGATACTTACAAGGTAATCATTCATTTTCATTTTACTTGTATATTCTTTTAAAAACTCAATCAAGTCTGTTTGTAAAAAACCTTTATAAGTTGAACCTGTTTTAAAATTCTTAATAGTTACTGTCCCTACATTTAAATTTAAATCTTTTTTTTGTAAATCAATTATACTCATTATTCTTGCACCTGTAGATAATGATAGTTTAACTGTTAACCATATTGGTTTATTATCCATTAAAATATCTAATAGTAGTTTTATCTCTTCTGATGATAAATATCGTTCTCTTTCATTATCTGTTTTAAGTCTTGGAATTCCTGTGCAGGGGTTACTTATTACTAAATCATACTCTTTTATGGAATGATTAAATATTGCAGTTATAATTTCTCTTATTGCATTAACTGTTGCAGGTTCATTTACTACTGCATAATTATTAAGAAAATCTTTTATTTGTTTTTTTGTAATTGTTAGAGCATCTAAATGTCCAAAAATTCCTTTAATATGATTATTATATCTATTTACTCTATATTTAGTAATTTGTTTATCTAAAAAATATCTTTCTGCAAGAATTTGAAACTTTAATAACTCTTTTTTCTTATTTTTTTTATTTGCAACTAATGTAATATCTTTACCACTATTCATTTTACTAATTTGAGAATTTCTTTCTCTATTTGTAATTTCTAAATTTATGCCATTAGATTCTTTTCCAACTTTTACCCATTTTAATTTTGGTTGTCCATTTTGATTTAAATCATTTTTATCTTTAAATGTAAAAAAAAAGTTTTTATCTATTCTTCCATTAGTAAGAATATTTTGATAGTATACTCCTGTAAATTTTTTACTTTTTATTTTTGGGTTTTTTTTAATACTGTTTAATTTTTTTGACATATCTATATTTTCCAAATTTATCTCCAAATAAGTTAACTAACGGTATAACCATTTATGTTAAAAACTGCAAAAGTTTGATAATTATGTTGAAACATTATAACATACTATAAAGCCTAATACAAGGGCCATTGAGAAGGATTAAAAAGGTTTGTTTAAAATTGCAAATACTGGACTTCTAGAAGATACGAATCTAGACTGTAGTAATTCGTTATTTCCAGAAGGTCAGTTTTTTAACTGGCCTTTTTTTATTTCTACTTTTTTTCAATCTTTAGTAAATTTAAATACAAAATACCCAAATAACATTTCACCTAAACTTACAAGCCCCCACATTGGAGCATAAACAACTCCCCAAACTATTGCAATTGTAGCCATTAAAATAAATGCCTTTTTTTTATCTACGATAAACTTTGGTATTACAAATCCTATAATAAAAAATATAATTACTTGAATTAACATTAAATTAGTCCTTATTAAAAAAGTGTATTATACTATAAACAATTCTATTATCAATTTAGGAGGCTAAAATATTTTTGTTATGAAAAATTTATCCATTATACTATTTTTACTTTTTATGAGTAAAACACTTTTAGCTCAAAATATATTAAAGCCCGACTTTTATTCAAAAGAGGGATACTGTATTGTCAAAACACCATCTCAAAAACACTTAGGATTGACACGCTTTAATACAAATTTACAATTTATACAACACTGTAAAGGAAAAATGTTTTTTATATATGATGAAGATACCTGTAGATTTTTTACAATGAAACAAATGCGTTTTGATATTTTTATAACAGACAAAAAAGAAAAAACACTATTTAAAATAGGTGAAATAAAAGAGGTATGTGGAAAAATTATAATAGAAGAATCTACAAGTTTAAATCATAAATAGATACTTAATAAACTAAGTATAAATATTGGTCCTATAAGTGCAGATAAACTCCCAATAAATAAAAAATCTTTTGAATTTAATTTTCCAGATGAAAATGCAATTGCATTTGGTGGAGTTGATACTGGTAATATCATTGCACATGATGCACACAAGGCAACACTAATTACCATAAATGATACAATATTATCACCCATACTACTTACTAATGCTACAACTAGAGGTAAAATAATATTTGTTGCAGCAGTATTACTCATAAAATTTGATATAAGTACAACAATTAATGAAAACAAAGAAACTATCAAATATATATTAAGACCTTCTAAATTAAATTGTGTTCCGATCCAAACATCAAGTCCAGTTTTTACTACACCATTTCCTAAAGATAAACCACCAATTATTAATATAATAACATCCCATCGTATCTCTCTTATATCATCAGTTCCAATTATTCCAAAAATAGAAAATATCACAATTGGCAATAAAGAGACAACAGTAGTAGGAATATGATGAAAAGGTCCTGTTAACCACAATAAAATAGTAGCTGTAAAGACTAAAATAACTAAGGACTTTTTCCAACTAGGAATCGTAGGAACTTTTGTAAATGTAGTTGTAGAATCATCAAAGTGAGATACTTTTTTAATCTTATCTATGTTAATTTCATCTTCTGTCGATTTATATCTTTTTAATATTATATACCTAAAAAAAATCATAATTAATATAGCAGGAGGAAGAGCCATAATCATCCACTCGACAAAGGATGGAGCATTATCTCCTAAAATACCAATTGCAATTGCATTTGGTGGAGTCCCAATAATTGTTCCCATCCCTCCAATATTTGCAGATACTACAATTGCTAGTAATATCCCTTTTTGAAAAGGATTATTCTCATTCATATTTTTAAGTATTGGCATTAACATTGTCATCATCATAGCTGTTGTTGCGGTATTTGAAATAAACATAGATAATACAAATGTAATTAGCATCAATCCCGTTAATACATTATGTGGTAAATTCCCAAAATAAAATAAAACTTTTTTTGCTAACCACAAATCAAGTTTTGTTTTAGATGCTGCAATTGCTAAAATAAATCCTGCAATAAACAAAAATATCAAAGGAGATGACCAAGGATTTAAGAAATTTACCCATTCCTTAGAATTACTATCAAAATTAAAATCTTTAAATCCCAATAGTAATATTTCTAATGATATTAGAAGAAAAGCAACAGCAAAAGCGGGAATTGCTTCTGTCATCCATAAAAAAGCAGAAAAAGTTAATATAAAGAGCATTAATGACGCTTCATTAGATAAAGATTGATATTCTGGTACAATTGCAATTATAAATGCTATTATAAGTGAAAAGATAAATCTCGACACAGAATGAGTAATAGAAAACTTCAATTTATGATTCATAAGTTTTCTAAGATCAAATCTACTATCCAACATAATTTAAATACCCTTAATTTAATAATTGCAGATTATATTAAATTACTTATTAAAATAAGACGTAAAAAAAGAAAAGTTACAAAATGATTAAAAGATACTAAAAAAAGGCTAAAAAAAAAGCTTAGTTAAGAATACTTCTAAGAAGTATAAATAACTAAGCTTTGTAAAATACTCAAGAGCTGGCAGCGGCTTACGTTTCCACAAGGGGACCCTGCAGTATTATCAGCGCAGAGGTGCTTGACTTCCGGGTTCGGAATGGAGCCGGGTATTTCCACCTCGCTATAACCACCAGCAATATGAGTATCAAACAAACT
>QKDL01000013.1 GCA_003252105.1 Arcobacter sp. | reverse complement strand
AGTAATAGCTTCATTTATAGCAGATACAGATTCTTAATAAAATAAGATATATTTAAGTAAAATAAATGATAGTGTTAGTATGAAAGGCTTATAGTTTATTATGAAATATTTTTTAATACTTTTATTCATTTTATTCTCTATAAATCTTTTTTCAAAAGATTTAAGCCTTATAGATACAAAAAATCAATCAAAAAAACTACATAATTATTTAGATGAAAAAGAGATAAAATATTTAGAAGATAAAGTTTTTGATATATATTATAATAAAGAAGGGTGGTATCCTTTTATATTCTTTGAGGATGGAAGTGTAAAAGGTATCTCATCTGATATGTGGGATGAAATAGTCAAAGATTTAAATATCAAAACTAAATATAAAGGTGAAGGAAGTTTTTCTGAAATATTAGAACAATTTAAAAAAAATCCGAATGGAATTTTGACTTCTTCTTCAAGCACAAAAGATAGGGAACAATACGCTTCCTTTACTAAACCTTATGCTTCTTTCCCTCTAGCTATTGTAACAAATATTAAAGAGAAGTTTTTAATAAACATAAGTGAATTAGAAGGGCAAACTGTAGCAGTTGGAGAGAATTATTCTGCTCATAAACTTTTACAAAAACATTATCCTAAAATAAAATTTGTTCCTGTAAAAAATGTTCAAAAAGCATTAGATTTGCTTGCAAATGAAAAAGTTTTTGCAGCAGCAGATATCTTACCTGTAATCAATTATGAGTTAAATAGATTAGGTTATACCAATTTAAAAATCTCTGGTACTACTAAGTTTAATTTTGAAGTACAAATCATGGTTAATAAGCAAAATAGTAAATTAGTACCTATTTTAAATAAACTTATTGATAATATGGATATAAATAAAAAGCAAGAGATTATAAACAAATGGCTAAATAGTAATAGTATTGAAAAACTAGATTATACTTTAGCTTATTGGGTTTTATCTTTAGCCTTATTACTTATAGCTTTTATACTCTATCGTAATAAAATTTTAAAATTAAATGAAGAGATAATAAATAAAGAAAAAAATAAATATCAAACTTTGATGGAGTTATCTTCAGATGGTATTTTCATTTTAGATAATAATGGGAAAATAATACATTTTAGTAAAAATGCAAGAAAAATGCTTGGATATAGTAGTGATGAGATGGTTAAACTCACAGTATTTGATTGGGATAAAAATATTAGCAAAGAAGAGTATAAAAAAATAATAAATCAATTGTCAAATATCCCAATATATCTTGAGAGAGAACATACAAGAAAAGACAATACAGTTTATACTGCTGGAATAACAGCAACAATAATAGAAATATCAAATGAAAATTATGTGTATGCATCTGTAAGAGATATTACAAAAGAAAAAAAATTAGAAAAGCAAATCATAAAAGAGAAAGATTTCTTATCAACTATAATTGATAATGCCAATGCAATTATTGCTGTAATCAATAGTGATGGAAGAATGATAAAAGTAAATAAATATGCTCAGCAATTTACAGGTTATAGCCAAGAACAAATTTCAAGTCAACCATATTTTTGGACGAGGTTTTTACCTGAAGAGATAAAAGGTAAAGTAGTTGAAATCATAAGAAAAGCGAATCAAGGTGAGATTGTAAAGCAGTATAAAAATAGTTGGATTTCCAGTAGTGGTGAAGAAAAAATGTTTGAGTGGTCAAATACTTTGGTTAGTAAACCTGATGGTACTATGGATTATATAGCAACTATAGGTATAGATTTAACTCAAAAGGAAAAAATACAAAATCAAATAATTAATCAAAAGATAAAATATGAATATTTATTAAGCTCTGCAACTGATGGTTTACATATTATAAACAGAGAAGGAAAACTTATAGAGGCAAGTTATTCTTTTGCAAATATGTTAGGTTATACTTATGATGAGATTATGGATTTAGAGCTTCAACAATGGGATATAAATGTATTAACAAATAACAAAAACTATCTTATTTCTATTGATAAAGAGGGTAAAATTTTTAATACAACACATAGAAAAAAAGATGGTACAATAATCCCTGTACAAATAAATGCAAAACTTATAGAAATAGATGGAGAAAAGTTAATTTATGCCTCATCTAGGGATATAACTGAGAATATAAGACTTTTTGAAGAGGCTATGGTAGCTAAAACAAATGCAGAAAAGGCAAATAAAGCAAAATCAGAATTCTTAGCTAATATGTCTCATGAGATAAGAACCCCACTAAATGGAGTAATAGGCTTACTTAATTTGGTTTTAGATATGCCTTTAGATGAATTACAAAAAAACTATTTGAAAAAGGCAAAATATTCTTCAAATGCATTATTAAATATCATTAACGATATATTGGATTATTCAAAAATAGAAGCTGGAAAATTAGATATTATAAATCAAGAGTTTAATCTTGAAGATATTTTTAAAAATATTTCAAATCTATTTGGATATGAAGCTTACGAAAAACATTTAGAATTGACTTTTATTATGCAAAAAGATATTCCTCAAATACTTATAGGAGATTCTTTAAGATTAACGCAAGTGTTAAATAATCTTGTTGGAAATGCTATAAAGTTTACTCATGATGGATATATTGTAATAAAAGTTGAACAAAAACAGCTAACAAAACATAGCGTAATTTTAAGATTTTGTATTGAAGATTCTGGCATAGGAATTAGTGAACAAGATCAAAAGAAACTTTTTAAATCTTTTGAACAACTTGATACTTCTAGTGAAAGAAAATATGGAGGTTCAGGTTTAGGATTGGTAATTAGTAAACAAATAATAAAAATGATGAGAGGTAAAATTTGGTTAGAGAGTAAAACCAATGAAGGGAGTAAGTTTTATTTTGAACTTAATTTTAAATACTTAAAATTAAATGATAAATATAATAAAACATTTGAATCTCTAAAAAAAAGATATCTGATAGTTGATGATAATAAATTTGAAAGAGAATATATTTTTGATATATTAAACTCTTGGGGAATTGAAGCAATAATTGCAGAAGATGGAAATAAAGCTTTATCATTAATAGAAAAAGAATACTTCGATTTAATCTTAATAGACTGGGATATGCCAATTATGTCAGGGATGAGTTTATTAGAAAAGTTAGAAGAAAAAAATATTAATACCGAATATATAATATTAGCTAATAGTTATGAGAAAAAAAATGTTACTGAGGATATCTCTTCATTTAAAAATATAAAAGTTAATAAAATCCTTGAAAAACCTTTTACTCCTTCCTCTATTTATAATATGATATTTGATAAAAAAGAGATTTTAAAATATGAAGATGAAAATAAATATATAGTTTTGAAGGAACAAAAAAGAGCTTTATTAGTTGAAGATAATGAAACAAATCAAATAGTTGCAAAAGCAGTATTAGAAAAAATAGGTTTTGTTATAGATGTAGCAAATGATGGATTAGAAGCTGTCAAAATGGCAAAGAATAATCAATATGATATTATATTTATGGATTTACAAATGCCAAACTTGGATGGTTTTGGAGCAACAAAAGAGATTAGGAGTTTTAATAAATCTATATTAATTGTTGCATTAAGTGCAGCTGTTATGTTAGAAGATAAAATAGAAACAAAAAAAGTAGGTATGGATGAACACTTATCTAAGCCAATTATAAAACAAGAATTAGAAAATTTGATATTAAAGTATTTTGAAGTTAAATATTTGGATATAAAAGAGATAAAAACAGACAAAAGTATAAATATTTATGGGATAGATTTTAAAAGATTGATGAGTACACTCTCTTTTGATTTTGAACAAGCAATATCTTTAGTGAAAAAGTATTATAGAAATTACAATGATGTCGAATCTAAACTTAATAAATTAGAGTTAGATAGTGAAGAGTTTAAAAGATATCTACATAAATTAAAAGGAGTAAGTGGAAATATACAAGCATTGAAGATATATGATATATGTACTAGTATTGAAAAAAACAAACCCTTATCTTTAAAAGAACAATTAATAGTAAAATTGAAAATTGAGATGAGAAGGATACTTGAGTCTATAAAGAATAACAATATTCATAATACAAAAAATAATAAAAAATCTGATATTAAAGATACTATAAAGATAATTGATGAGATAATAAAAGACTTAAATGAAGATAGTTTTATAAAAACATCAAGAATTGAAAAACTACTTAATGTAATTGAAGATAAAGTTGATAAAAAAACTTTAGAGAAAATTGAGATTAGTTTTTCAAACTATGAGTATAAAGAACTTAATAATTATTTAAATAAGATAAAACAAAATATTGTTGAGGATTAGGGTGTGCAAAAGCCGACTATTTTGGTTGTAGATGATGAATCAATAAACATCGAGATAGTATCTGAGATATTATCTAAAGACTATAATATTAAAATTGCAAAAAATGGCAAAACAGGTTATGAAATTTATAAAAAATACAAACCTGAAATAATTGTTTCTGATATAAATATGCCTGTGATGGATGGTATTGAGATGGCATCTAAAATCAGAGAAGATGATTTTAATACAAAGATTATATTTATAACCTCACATACAGATTTAGAATATCTTTTAAAAGCTTCTACTTTAAAACTGACAAGATATATTTTAAAACCAATAGATAAAGAGGAGTTAATAAACTCTGTAAACAATGCATTTGAAGAATTAAAAAACTATAAGATTGTTTCAAATAATTTATTACAAATAGATAGAAACTATTTATGGAATTTTGAAACTTTAGAACTAATTAAATTAGGTGAAACTGTAACTTTAACTCCTAAAGAGAGAAAAATTCTAAATTATATGTTTTCTCATTTAGGTAAACTAATTACATATGATGACATTCTTTATGAAGTATGGGATGATTATGAAGTTCCTAGTAAACAAACTTTAAAAACAATGATTACAAATCTTAGAAAAAAAACACCAAAAGAACTAATACATAATATCTATGGAATTGGATATAAAATCTTGACTACTTCTTGACTATTTAAATATATAATTTTATTTAAATTAGGAATATTTCCTAATGGTTGACCTTAAAATAAAAATATTAACAAAACGATATATATGAAGGTCTTAATATAATAAAAATAAAAAAATTTTAACAGTAATTAAGGAGTAACCTTATGTTTAATTTTGGAAAAACAGAAGAAGAGGTTGGACGATTAAATGCAATGGAAGAAAACTTTGCAATTATATCATTTCAACCTAATGGAACAATACTACATGCAAATGATAATTTTTTAAATGCATTAGGTTATAGATTGGAGGAAGTAGTTGGTAAACATCATAGAATATTCTGTAATAAAATATATATAACTACAAATGATTATACACAGTTTTGGGAGCAACTAGGCAAAGGGATATCTCAAATAAATGAATTTGAAAGAATTAGAAAAGATGGTAGTTCTATTTGGATTCAAGCTTCGTATACACCAGTAAAAAATAAAAATGGAAAAGTTATAAGAGTAGTTAAATTTGCTCAAGATATTACAGATACTAAAAAAGTTGTAGATGCTGTTAAACAAGCTGTTGATTTAGCAAAAACTGGAATTATGAAACAAACTATAAAAGAAACAACCTCAAATGAGGGGATAGAAGATCTTAAAAATGGTGTAAATGAATTATTTCAAGTTGTATCTGATAAAGTTGATGGCAATTTAAATAAAATATCGGATGCTTTATCATCTTTTCAAAAATTAAATTTTACTCATAGGATAGATGGAAATGATTTAGGAGATGTAGCTAAAGGATTAAATGCTCTTGCTAATGTTGTAAATGATATGTTAGTAGAAAACAAATCAAATGGATTGACTTTAGATGAGAGTTCAAATATTTTAATAGCAAATGTTGATAAATTAAATCAAAGTTCAAATGAGGCAGCAGCTTCTTTAGAAGAAACAGCAGCTGCTTTAGAGCAAATCACTTCTAATATTAGAAACAATAGTCAAAATATAGTAAAAATGTCAAACTATTCAAATAATGTAACCTCTTCTGCTAATCATGGTGAAAAACTTGCAAGTCAAACAACAGTAGCTATGGATGAGATAAATGAACAGGTAAAATCTATAAATGAAGCTATTAGTGTTATTGATCAAATTGCATTTCAAACAAATATCTTAAGTTTAAATGCAGCAGTTGAAGCAGCAACAGCAGGTGAAGCTGGAAAAGGTTTTGCTGTAGTTGCACAAGAAGTAAGAAATCTAGCTTCTCGTTCAGCAGAAGCGGCTAGAGAGATAAAAGCTTTAGTTGAAAATGCAACATTAAAAGCAAATGAAGGTAAAAATATTGCTGGAAATATGATAGCTGGATATAAAGAGTTAAATGAAAATATTCAATTAACTATTAATCTAATCTCTGATGTTGAGATGTCGAGTAAAGAACAACTTTTAGGTATTGAACAAATCAATGATGCTGTAAACCAACTTGATCAACAAACACAACAAAATGCAATGGTTTCATCACAAACTAATGAAATAGCAATTACAACAGATACAATTGCTAAGCTTATTGTAAAAAAAGCTGATGAAAAAGAGTTTATTGGAAAAAATGAAGTAAAAGCTCAACAAATTGAAGTTGGGAAAAATAAAGGTAATACAAAAGTAGAAAAAAGAACTGCTGAAGGTTGGGAAAACTTTTAAAAATAAAAAGAGGATTTCCTCTTTTTATTTAGTGTCCACAACCACATCCACCACTATTATGTGAAGATTGTTGTGTTGAAGCAGCACCTGCTGTAGAACAAGCAGATACACCTGGAGGTGTGTTTGGTTGAATAGCTTCATTTGATGCTTTATCACTTACTTCATCAACATATGCAATTAATTTAGCTGCAGCTTCCATATATCTTTTTGCAGATACTGATTCAGGATTGAAATAAACTATTGGTTTACCAGCATCTCCACCTTCTCTAATAGCAGGTTCAATTGGAAGATTACTTAAAACTTGAGTATCATATTGTTTTGCTAACTCTTCACATGTACCCATACCAAAGATATCAGATTCTGTATTACACTCAGGGCAGATAAATCCACTCATATTTTCAACAATTCCACCAATAGGAATATGAAGTTTTTTGAACATATCTAACGATCTTCTACTATCATCTAATGCCACATGTTGAGGTGTTGTAACATTTACACCACATGTTACAGGAACACTTTGAGCTAATGTTAATTGAGCATCACCAGTTCCAGGAGGCATATCAATAAATAATATATCTAAATCTTCCCATAAAATATCTCTTAGAAGTTGTTGAATAGCTTTCATAATCATAGCACCTCTCCAAATAAGTGCTTGACCCTCTTCCATTAATGAACCCATTGACATTACATCAACACCGTATGCACTAAATGGTTTTGCTTTATTTCCAACAATCTCTACTTCTTGTCCAATTAGACCCATCATTCTTGGAATATTTGGACCATAGATATCAGCATCTAAGATACCAACTCTTTTACCTTGCATTGCAGCTGCTACTGCTAGATTAACAGTTGTAGTTGATTTTCCAACTCCACCTTTTCCAGAACTTACCATAACAAAGTTTTTGATTTGTGGTGCTATATTGCTTCCACTTACACTATTACTTTGTTGTTTTGGTGCTTCTGGTTTTTTTACATTAATTGTTGCTGTAACGCCAATTTTTCCTAAAGTTTCATTAATCTCTTTTCTTAGAGTCTCTTCAACTTCAGGAGCACTAGATGTAATATCTAAAAATAGTGTACAGCTATTATCTGAAGTAATTTCAATATCCTTTACAAAACCAAAATCTATGATAGATTTTTGAAAAAGAACTTTTGCTAATTCATCTTTGATATCAGCTATATTTGCCATCTTTTTTCCTTAAATAAATTAAATTTTCGCAATTATAATGGAAATAGGATAATTTTTGTCTTAATTGTATATTCTAATAAAAAAAGGTCAAGCAAAAAACTTGACCTTTTTTTGATTAAGATAAAATTATCCTACTTCAACCATTTCTGAACCGTGTTCATCTACAATTTTTTGAGTGATTTTATATGAACAAAATTTTGGTCCACACATAGAACAAAATTCAGCTTCTTTGAATACATCTTGAGGAAGAGTTTCATCATGATATTCTCTTGCTCTATCTGGGTCTAAACAAAGTTCAAATTGTTTATTCCAATCAAATGAATATCTAGCATCACTCATCTCATCATCAATATCTCTCGCACCTTTTCTTCCTCTTGCAATATCAGCAGAGTGAGCAGCAATTTTATATGCAATAATCCCTTCTCTAACATCGTTTGCATTTGGTAAACCTAAGTGCTCTTTTGGTGTAACATAACAAAGCATAGAAGCACCATGCCATCCACCAACTGCAGCTCCAATAGCTGAAGAGATATGATCATATCCAGCAGCAATATCAGTTGTAAGAGGTCCTAAAATATAAAAAGGAGCTTCATGACAATATTCACGTTCTAGTTTCATATTTCTTTCTATTTGATTTAAAGGAACGTGACCAGGACCTTCAATCATAACTTGAACATCTTTTTCCCAAGCTCTAAGTGTTAATTCACCTAAAACTTTTAGTTCTGATAATTGAGCTTCATCAGATGCATCTGCTAAACATCCAGGTCTTAAAGAATCCCCTAAAGATAAAGATACATCATATCTTCTACAGATATCTAAAATATCATCATATGCATCATAAAATGGGTTCTCTTTGTGGTAGTGCATCATCCAAGCAGCCATAAGTGAACCACCTCTTGAAACAATTCCCATTTTTCTTTTCGCAACATGAGGCATAAATCTTAATAAAAATCCTGCATGAATAGTAAAATATGATACACCTTGTTGAGCTTGTTTTTCTAAAACTGCAAGCATACTTTCAATTGTTAAATCTTCAATTTTATCTTTACAATCGTGTAATATTTGATACATTGGAACTGTTCCAATAGGTACAGTAGAGTGTTCAATAACTGCACTTCTAATAGCATCTAAATCTCCACCTGTACTTAAATCCATAATTGTGTCAGCACCATATTTTAAAGATACATCGACTTTTTCAATCTCACCTTGTATATCAGATGCTAATGCAGATGAACCAATATTTGCATTGATTTTACATGAACTTGCAATTCCAATAGCCATAGGATTAAGATGTTTATGGTTTACATTTGCTGGAATTATTAATCTACCTCTTGCTATTTCACTTCTTACTAACTCAGGGTCTATTTTTTCAACTTTTGCAACATACTCCATGTCAGGAGTGATGATTCCCTGTTTTGCGTAATACATTTGAGTTCTTACTTTATCGTCTCTATGATTGTCTAGCCAATCTCTCATTTATTATCCCTATTTAATATTTTTCGTTGATTATATCAAATTTAGTTTATATAAACTTAATTATCATAGTTAATTTTAATTTATTAAGTATATAAGTTTCATTTCTATATAATTAAATATTTTAACAATAGGTTTTTTATGAATAGCTGTAAAAAAATAGAAGCAGTTTATGAAGAGGTGAAAAAAGACTTAAACAATCTTTTGTATGGTGAAAATCATACAGAGACGAATCTTTTAATTATATTAGATAAACTAACTTTTGAAAAAAACTTTTCTATATATGAAAATAATCAATATGATTTAGATGAGATATCAAAGATATTTAGATTTTATGAAGATACTTTGAAAAACTATCATGAAGATGATAAATGTATTTTTGAATGGTTTTTTAAATGTTATACTATAGTAGTAAAAGTATTTACTGAACTGTGTTTAGTATTTTCTATCAATAAAGAAAAAAGAGATTATATTTATACCTTTTTACAAATTTTAAAAGAATCAAACAATATGGTTAAATTTTTTATCCCTTTAGATGAGAGATATATAAAAATATTAAACAATCTTATTGGTGAGCAATTATATTATTTTTCACATTTAGAGTATAAAGAGTTTAGAGATAAAGATATAGAATATATTTTGGATTATTATTTTTTATCTCTTGAAAAACAATATCATGGCTTTGAGCTCTCTTCTTTATCTGAGTTTGGGAATAAAGAGTTTGTAGATGAGAAAAGTGAATATATGATATTTATGAATAATGTTGCATTTTTATTATTAAAATTAATATATATGCTAAAAATAGATTTCAAAAATATTACTTTTTTTGAAAATAGAAAATTTATCGAGATTTTCAAATTTTATAAAAAAATTTCCGAATTAAATAAAGATGCTACATTTGAATCTATTCAATCTATAGAAGAGTGCTTGATAGAGGAATTTTTAAGTAGTAATAAGTATTTAAACAATAATAAACAATATAATGTACTTGATGAAAAAATAAAATTATTACAAATCAATACAGATGAATATAAACAATTAATTGATATTATATTGATGTCAAAACAAGAATAACAGGATTTTAGAAAATGAAAGAACTAATAATTGATAAAATTGATTCATTACCACCCTTGCCAAACTCTGTACTAGAATTAGAAGAGTTTAGAAAAATGTCTGATAAAGAGCCTTTAGATCTTTTAAAAATCATAGAAAAAGATCCTCTTATCATCACAACAGTTTTAAGGGTAGCAAATTCAGCAATGTTTGGTTTTGTAAGCCAAGTAGAAACACCAAGTCGTGCTATATCATTGCTGGGTGTTAATTTTACTATTTCAATTGCTTTAGGTTCAGTTATTCAAAATCTAATAAAAACAAATTTATCACCATATGGTGTAGGTACTGATGATTTCTTATTTTCTGCAAATTTAGCTTCAAACTTAATCAATACATGGGTTGCTAAAATATCTTTTGACTTAAAAGAGGACTTATTATTGCCAGCATTCTTACAAGAAACAGGTAAGTTCGTTATTGCTGAAGTAATTTTAGAATCTAAAAAAGAAGAAGAGTTCTTAAATCAATTAGAGATTACAAAAAATACTTCTAAAGTAGAAAAAGAATATATGGGGTATTCATGTGCAAGAATTACTGCAAATATCTTCAAACATTGGAACTTAAGTCATAATCTTATCTTCTCACTTGCATTTGTAGAGGATTTAGAAAATTGCCCTAAAGATTATGTACAAAATGCTCAAATATTAGAGATTATTAAAATACTTAGTGATATTAGAGCCCCATTATCTGATTATAATGTACAAAGAGCTATGAATAAAGCATCAGAGTATGGTTTTGATACAAAAATATTAAAACAAGCTATCGATTCAATCAAATTTAAAATTGAAAATGATCTTTAAGGATTACTAAGACACATTTAAGTATAATAATGTAACTTTTTTACTCAAAGGGAATTTGTGTCTAATGTTACATTGATAATACTATGTGCTGGTAACTCAACTAGATTCGGACTTCAAGCAAAAAAACAGTGGCTTCGGATTGATCATCAACCTCTATGGCTATATGTTACAAATAGGCTTAAAAATCTAAACTCTTTTCAAAAAATCATTATAGTTTCCCATAAAGATGAGATATCTTATATGAAAAACTTTGCAGATGATGTTGATTTTGTTGAGGGAGGAGATACAAGGCAACAATCCATGTTAAATGGTTTACAGAATGTAACAACTGATTATGTAATGGTAACAGATGTGGCTAGAGCATGTATTCCAGAAGATGTAATTTTAGATTTAATAAAAAACAAAACTCAAGCTGATTGTATTGTTCCTGTATTAAGTGTAAGTGATACAGTAGTTTTTAAAGATGATACAATAAACAGAGATGAGGTAAAACTTATCCAAACTCCACAATTATCAAACACTGAAGTTTTAAAAAATGCATTGAATACTGATATAGAATTTACCGATGATAGTAGTGCTATTAAAAGTATAGGTGGAACAATTAAATATATAAAAGGTAGTCAAAAAAGTAAAAAACTAACTTTTGGTGATGAGTTGACAAGTTTAGATTGTCTTAAGGCACCAAATAATTGTTGTTTTAATGGCACAGGATTTGACATACATCCTTTTGAAGATAATAAACAGATGTATCTTGGTGGAGTAAAAATAGAGGGTTTAGATTATGGTTTTAAAGCACATAGTGATGGGGATGTTTTAATACATTCTATTATTGATGCAATTTTAGGGGCAGCAGGGGCAGGAGATATAGGTGAGTTTTTCCCTGATACTGATGAAAAATACAAAGGTGTAGATTCTAAACTTTTGTTAAATAGTATTGTTACATTTATATACAATGTAGGTTATGAAATAGTAAATATAGATGTTACAATTATAGCTCAACAACCAAAGATAAATCCCTATAAAATACAGATTAAAAATACTATAGCAAAGCTATTAAATATTGAGAAACAGTTTGTAAATATAAAAGCAACAACGGCAGAAAAGTTAGGTTTTATAGGTAGAAAAGAGGGCGTAGCTGTACAAAGTATTGCAACTTTAAAATATTATGATTGGACGAATAGATGAATATATTGATTATTGAAAGTGAAATTTATTTAGCGCAAAAGGTGGTATCAAGATTACTTGATGATGGACATAATTGTGATTTTGTAGAATCACCAAATATTGATAATCTTACAAAAGATTATGACATTATACTTTTGTCAACCTCTTTACCTGGTGCTTTATGTAAAACAATTATTAGAAGATATAGTGATTCTATCATTCTTTTATTAGTATCATATATTTCAGATGAAACTGTAACTGATCCAATCAAAGAGGGTGCAAAAGATTATATAATGAAGCCATTTATTATGGATGAACTTGTTAGAAAAATCTATCACTACAGGGAGTGTAAATCACTTAGAAAAGAGTTACAAACACTAAGAGAATATTTAGATTTCCAATTTAGTGATGTAGATACTAGTGGTTGTATCTTACCTACAACTTTCCCAATCTTAATTGAAACAAATTCACAAATCAGTGCAGATAAACTCTCTTTTGAACTTTCAAGAAAATTAAATCTTCCTATGAGATTTATATCTTTAAGTTCTGATTATTGGCAAAAACAATTAAATGAGAAATTTAGTGGAATACTTTATTTAACAGATTTTCATAGTTTGAAAAAAAGTGCAAAAGAGAATTTAATAAAATATATTGAAGATAAAAAATGTATTTTAGTTTCATTAGAAAAAGAGGAAGATTTCCCATATACAAGAGTAGAGTTTCAAAAAAATGATATGATGGTTATGAGTAATAATATTATGACAATCAATGATTATGTGAAAATGATGGTATTATCTTATCAAAGTAAATATCCAGATACGGAACTTAGTAAAAAACTTGGTATCTCAAGAAAATCTCTTTGGGAAAAAAGAAAAAAACTTGGAATTGAAAAAAAGAAGTAGGATAAATTATTGAGAAAATTTTTTTTAACACTATTTTATAGTGGACTTAGCCCAAAAGCTCCAGGAACAGTTGGAAGTTTTGTAGCTTTAATATTAGGAGCTGCTTTATTACTTGTGATTGATGAATCTACATTGTTTTTATTAGCTATTTTAATCTCTGTTATTGCTGCTAAAGAGATTGATAAATATGAAGCAGAAGTTGGTGTACATGATGGTAAAGAGATTGTAATAGATGAGCTTGCAGGGATGTGGTTAACATTGTCTATTTGTAAAATAACACCTGATAATATTATGATAATTGCTCCAATTGCATTTTTGTTTTTTAGACTTTTTGATATCTGGAAACCTTCAATAATAGGGAAAATTGATAAAAATGTAAAAGGTGGTTGGGGAGTTATGGGTGATGATTTATTAGCTGGAGTTTTAGCTGGAATTTGTACAGCAGGAACCTATCAACTTCTAATAAGATTTGTTTTATAGTAAACTTATTTTCTTTTGTTTACTATAAAAATACCAATAAAAATTAGTATTGTACCTATACAATCAATTATATCTATATCTTCACCAACAAATACATAACCAATAATCAAAGCAACAATAGGTGGCAAATAAGTAGTAGATGAAGCTGCAACTGCTCCTAGATTATTGATAATATAATAATATAAAATAAAAGCTAACCCAGTACCTAATAAACCTAAGCCTACTATTGTGCCAATTAAAACATTTAAATTTGTAGTTATATTTGTTATACCATTTAAATTAGTTATAAAAAATAGTGTAATTAAGGAAAAACCTAATTGATAAGTTGTCAAGGCGGCAAAATGTATTTTAAGAGGGGCAATAAATTTTTTAGCATATACAAAAGATGAACCAACAATCAATGAACCTAAAATAATATCTATAATCCCTTCTATATTTGCTTCAAATATATTGCTTTCAAAAGGTTTAGAGATTAAGACAACTCCCACAATACCAACTAAGATACCATATATTCTTTTATCAAGTTTTTCCTCTTTTATAAATAATATAGCAATCAAAAAAGTAAATAAAGGAATTGACCCACTTAATGCACCTGTAACACCAGATAAAAGTAAAGATGAGGCTTTTACAAAATAGTAGTAATATAAAGTTGCACCAAGTAAAGACATAATAAAAAAATGAAAAAAATACTTCAAGTGCTTAAATTTTATAACTCTTTTATATGAAGCATAAAGAAATACAGGTATAAAACCAAATAAAACTCTAAGTAAAACAACTTGCAAAGGGGATATAAGTTCAGAAGCCCATTTCATATATATAAAGTTACTTCCCCAAATTATTCCAAGAAGTAAAAAGATTGCTATAGCATTTTTCCTATTTTCCATAAAATTCTTTAGATATAAAATTGAAGTTTGATTTTACGTAATATGTGATTAATATATAGTTATAAATTTATATTTCCCACTTATAAGAGAAATTCTTTTATAATATATTCTTTATTAATATACAAAGGATTTTTTAATGAGTATTACAAAAAGAGTTACATTTATAGCAAAAGAGGGTTGTGAAGATATTATGAAAGAGCTTTTAACGGCTATGGTTGAACCAAGCAAAGCTGAACCTGGAGTTGTTTTTTATAATATTTTCCAATGTACTGAAAATAAAAGAAAATTTTATGCAGTTGAGTCTTGGGAAAGTGAAGAAGCTTTAGCAGGACACGCAAAAACAGAACACTATGCAGTTTATAAATCAAGTTATGAACAATATTGCGATGATAAATATACTGAACATTTAGAGATTTTAGGTTAATTATGCAAAATCTTTGGAATGACGAAAAAGTATTATCTTTTAAAACTGATTTAGAGTTTAGAGTATATACCTCAAACTTACTTGGACAAAGTGACGAGTTAGTTTTACATGGTGGGGGAAATACCTCTGTAAAAAGTGTAGTTGATGGTGAAGATATTCTTTTTGTAAAGGGTAGCGGTTGGGACTTAGTTAGTATAAAACAGCAAGGGTTTGCTCCTGTAAAACTTGATGTACTTAAGCAAATGGCAAAGTTAAAGACTCTAAGTGATTCTGATATGGTTAGTCAACAAAAAGCTGCTATGATAGATAATACAGCGCCTAATCCTTCTGTTGAAGCTATACTTCACGCAATTATTCCTTATAAGTTTGTAGATCATACACACTCAGATGCAGTTGTAACTATCTCAAATAGTAAAACTGGAATTGAAAATATTAAAAAAGTATTTCCAAATTTTTTAATCATCCCTTATGTTATGCCAGGATTTATACTTGCCCAAAAAATATATGAGATGAGTAAAGATATAGATTTTGATAGTATTGATGGGATTATATTACATAATCATGGGATATTTACATTTGATGATGATGCAAAAGCATCATATACAAAGATGATAGAGGCTGTTACAAAAGCAGAAGAG
>QKDL01000026.1 GCA_003252105.1 Arcobacter sp. | reverse complement strand
TAAAAAAATGTGCTGGGAGCACATTTTAGCAAGTTTTTAGGCACTCAAAAGAGATGAATAATAAGCGAGGGAACCTTCGGCTTCGAAACCCGCGGGATAATTTCTTTGCTACTTTCTTTTTTACAAAAGAAAGTCGAGAAAAGTTAGGACGTACAGTAAAAGTTTATTTCCAGTCAAATATTTTGATAATAGTTTTATAATAATCCAACAAAAAAACTATATGTTTCCTTACATTATTTTATATTTCATATTTCATTGAATTTAGACTATTTAATGCTTAATTGACTCAATATTTTTACATTTTTGATGTTAAGATATTAGATGTTTTTATATATTATTTATATATAATGTGTTACTAATAGTAGTTAGATGTAAATAAAAACAAAGGAATAGAATGGCTAAAAATGACGTTATATTACTAGATGGTATTATTGATGATAGAATTGAAGTTAAATTACCATCAGATCGTCGTGATGAAGCTTTTGAGTATTTAGCTTTTGAACAAATACTTAAAGACTATGATTTATCCAGTGAAGAAATATTACATGGTTCCGTCGATGGAAGAAATGACGGTGGTATTGATGGTTTTTTTATTCTTGTAAATGGCCATATGCTAATTGACTTAGAAAATTTTACTTGGCCACGCTCTGGAGCACAATTAGAAATTTGGATAATTACATGTAAGCATCATGACACATTCAAACAAGCTGCTTTAGATAATTTAGCTGCAAGTATTTCAGAATTATTTGATTTTTCAGTTGATAATGAAAACCTAAAAAGTGATTACTCTGAAGATATACTTTTATGTAGAGAAAATTTCAAATTTGCATATCGCAAACTTTCCTCAAAAATGAACAACTTTACAATTAATTTTTCTTATGCTTCAAGAGGTGATACAAATAATATTGGGGAATCAATCATTTCCAGATCAAAACAAATTGAATCCATTTCAAAAGATTCATTTGGAAATGTAAATGTATCTTTTAACTTTCATGGATGCACTGAATTAGTAGACTTATACAGAAAAGTTCCAAATTTTTCATTAGAATTACCAGTGTCAGAAGTATTAACAAGTGGAGAAAGATATATATTACTTGCTAATTTAGTAGATTATTTTAACTTTGTAACTGATGATAATAAATTAAGAAGATATTTATTTGATTCAAATGTTAGAGATTTTATGGGCTTAAATCGTGTTAATGAAGATATTAAAGCAACATTAGAAGATGAAAATTCACCTGATTTTTGGTGGCTAAATAATGGAGTAACTATACTTGCAACTTCTGCAAGTTTAATTGGTAAAACAATACAGTTGAATGATATTCAAATAGTGAATGGTCTTCAAACAACTGAATCAATATATAGATATTTCAAATCAAGAAATAATATTTCTGATAATAGATCAGTTTTAATTAAAGTAATAGTATCACAAGATGATAATGTACGAGATACTATTATACGTGCAACTAATAATCAAACTGATGTGGAAATATCATCTCTACATGCTACTGATAAAATTCAAAGGGATATTGAAGATGTTTTAGAAAGGCATGATTTTTATTATGAAAGAAGAAAAAATTATTATGCAAATTTGGGACACTCTAAAAATACTATTATTACACCTCTTTATTTAGCAGCAGGATATATTAACTTGATTCTTAAATCACCTCATAAAGCTAGTATATTGAAGTCAAGATTTATGCGTTCAGAAAAATCTTATGATATGGTATTTTCTGATAATATTCCATTATTAGTTTGGCCTAAAATCGCATTAGTTCTAAAACTAACAGATGAAACTTTAGAAGAATTAAGACCTATTAAAAAAGGTGCTAATGAAAAATTTTTAAAACGATGGAGACATATCACAAGTCTTATAACGATAGCAAAGTTATTAAATAAGTTTGATTTTAAAGCAAATGATTTAATAAATATGGATACTGCAAAAATAACTAAAGAAGAAATAAAAAAAACTTTTGTATTTATGAATGAAACCATCCCTGATTTGTTAGATATAAATCAATCTAACACAAAAAGGTTGTATTTAGCTTTATGTGAAAAAGCTGCCACTAAATTTAATATACAAAATATTAATATACTTGATAAAATAAATGAATTTCAAGCAAAAGGCCCATCAAAAAATAAAAAAATTGAAGTAAGTGTAGAGTTAGTATCACAAATCAATGATTTACTTCCAAAGCAACCATGGAAACCGGGCATACACAAAAATATTATCAAAGAAGTTAAATGTACACATAATCAATATTTTAGTGCTGTTGATAAATTAATAGATGATGGATTAAGAAACAAACAAGTAGATGGTGTTGTTTATGACCAAGATGGTAATGTAATAAGTTTTGATGAAGATAGAGTTGATTCTAATACGTTAGAACTAAAAAACACCTAACAAATCAGAGGAGCCAATAAATTACCCTGCGGCAATTTATTAGCTCACTTCAAATGTTACCCACCTTCAAAAAGAAGATGGGTTTAATTCTCTTAAAAATAGTTTCAAAAAACTATTTCTTCTTAACAGCCTTTGCATTCGGTAAATCAGTAATACTCCCATGGAATATCTCCGCACACATACCAACAGACTCATGTAATGTTGGATGCGCATGAATTGTAAGACCGATATCTTCTGCATCACAATCCATTTCAAGAGCTAGTGAGATCTCTCCTAGTAACTCCCCTGCGTTATCTCCTACTATTGATCCACCAATTAGTTGGTGAGTCTCTTTATCGAAAATAAGTTTTGTCATACCTGCACCTGCTACGTCTGCTGCTAAAGCTCTTCCTGATGCTGACCATGGAAAAGATGCTACTTCGTAGTCTATTCCTGCTTCTTTTGCATCTGCTTCACTCATACCAGCTGTTGCAATCTCTGGGAATGTATAAGCTATACCTGGGATTTGTTTTGGTTCGAAGAATACTTTGTGTCCTGCTATAACTTCTGCTGCAACATGTCCTTCATGTACTGCTTTGTGTGCTAACATTGGGTTACCAATAATATCTCCAATAGCGTAGATATGAGGTACATTTGTTCTCATTTGTTTATCTACAGCAATAAACCCTTTTTCATCTACATTTACACCTGTATTTTCTAAACCAATTTTTAGTCCATTTGGTGTTCTTCCCATAGCTACTAATACTGCATCATATGTTTGTGGTTCTGGTGCATTATCACCTTTGAACTCTACGTAGATACCATCTGCTTTTGGGATGATAGCTTGAGTTTGAGTTTTAAACATAAAGTTAAATCTCTTTTCGTTTGCTTTTGTATATACCTTTACGATATCTTTATCAGTTCCTGTCATAACTTGAGGACCACGTACAACTACATCAACTTGAGAACCAAGTTTTTGATAAACAGTACCCATTTCAAGCCCAATGATACCACCACCCATTACAAGTAATCTTTTTGGTACCTCTTTTACCTCTAAAGCATTTGTTGAATCCCAAATTCTTGGATCTTCATGTGGGATAAATGACATTTTAGAAGACTGAGAACCAGCTGCAATAATACAGTTATCAAAAGTAACTTTAGTTTGTTTACTCTCTACATCTGTATGATTTACAATAACAGAATGCTCATCTATAAAAGTAGCATTACCTTGTACAACTGTTACTTTTCTCATCTTAGCCATTGCACTTAAACCATCAGTAAGTTTTTTTACAACTCCTGCTTTATATGCTGCAACACCTTTGATATCAATTGTTGGTTTAGCAAATGTAATACCAGCATGGTTTATATGTTCAGCCTCTTCAATAACTTTTGCTACGTGTAAAAGTGCTTTTGAAGGGATACAACCAACATTTAAACAAACTCCACCTAAAGTTGGGTGTCTCTCAACTAATACTGTATCAAGACCCAAATCAGCACATCTAAATGCAGCTGAATATCCACCAGGTCCAGCTCCTATTACAAGAACTTGACCTTTTACTTGGGTTACATCACCACTAATTTCAACTTTTGTTGGTGCTGGTTTACTAACAGCAGGTTTTGCAGTTTCAGTTTGTGCAACTGGTGCAACACTTACTTCATCAGCTGTTTCAACTCTTGCTATTAAATCACCAGAGTTTACTTTATCTCCAACTTTTACAAGAATCTCTTTTATAACACCACCATGAGTTGTTGGTACATCCATAGATGCTTTTTCTGTTTCAAGAGTGATAAGTCCATCTTCCTCTTCAACAGTGTCTCCAACAGCAACCATAATATCAATTAAATCAACATCTTTGTCTGCACCTAAATCAGGTATTAAAATATCTACAATTTTACCCATAATCTATCCTTACAGACTTAAAAGTCTAATATCACTTAAAAGTTGCGATAATGTTGTTGTAAATCTTGCACCATCTGCACCATCAATAACTTTATGATCATAAGATAATGATAATGGTAACATCAATCTTGGTTCAAAATCTTTTCCATTCCATTTAGGTTTAATCTCTGATTTAGACAATCCTAAAATTGCTACTTCTGGGGCATTGATAATTGGAGTAAAATATGTACCACCAATTCCACCTAATGAAGAGATTGTAAAACTTGCACCTTGCATATCTGCTGCTTTTAGTTTACCATCTCTTGCTTTTGCAGATAAATCAGCTAATTCAAGAGCAATATCTTTAAACCCTTTTTTATCTGCATCTTTAATAACTGGAACAACTAAACCATTTGGAGTATCAACTGCAACACCTATATGGAAATACTTTTTCATAACCAATGATTGACCATCAGGAGTTAATGAAGCATTAAATTTAGGATGTATTGCAAGTGCTTTTGCAACAGCTTTTACTACAAATACAAGTGGAGAAAGTTTGAAACCATTTGCTATAGCATTTTGTGCTTTTCTAAACTCTTCCATCTCTGTAATATCTGTCTCATCAAATTGTGTAACATGAGGCATAGATACCCAGTTTCTATGTAATGATGGTCCAGAGATTTTTTGGATTCTACTTAACTCAACAGTTTCAATCTCTCCAAATTGAGAGAAATCTATCTCTTTAAGCTCTGGGAATGCAAATCCAAGACCAGTACCACCTGCTGCTACTGCTGGTTTATTTAACTGCTCTTTTACATATGATTTAATATCATCTTTAAGAACTCTTCCTTTTCTACCACTACCTTTTACAAAACCTAAATCTACACCAAACTCACGTGCAAGTCTTCTTACAGATGGAGAAGCATAAACTTTTTTAGCTTTTTCTTGAAGTACTGTTGAACTCTCAACTGTAACACTTGCAGCAGCTGCTTGAACAGTCGCAGGTGCTTTCTCTTCTACTTTTTCTTCTACAGGAGCTGGTTTAGCTGGTGTTGGAAGTTTATTTTCCATAACAACAGTTTTTACCATCTTAGCGATTAAATCACCACTATTTACTTTCATTCCAGCTTCAACAAATAGTTCTAAAATCTCACCAGCAAATGGAGCTGGTACATCCATAGATGCTTTTTCTGTTTCAAGTGTGATAAGTCCATCATCAAACTCAACTGTATCACCAACACTTACCATAACATCAATTAAATCAACATCTTTATCAGCACCTAAATCTGGTACATGTACCTCTTCAATTACTGAACAAATAGTTTGTTCATTTACAAATTGACAAGAGATCTCTGCATTTGCAGCAGAAGCTAATTGAAGCTCTGCTTCTGCTTCTTTTAATCCCATAGATGAACTAGCACTTGAAGTTTCTACAGGTGCTGAAGTCTCTTGTTTTACAGGAGTTTCTTCTTTAACTTCCTCTTTTGGTGCAGCTGAATCATCTTCAACTTCAATTTTAGCTATTAAGTCACCAGAATTTACTTTATCTCCAACTTTTACTAAAATCTCTTTTACAACACCTGCATGTGTAGTAGGTACATCCATAGATGCTTTTTCAGTCTCTAGTGTTATAAGACCGTCTTCAACTTCAACAGTATCACCAACACTAACCATAATGTCAATTAAATCAACATCAGTATCAGCTCCTAAATCAGGAATAAAAATATCTACAAGTTTACTCATCTTTTACTCCTTAGGCTTTTAATGGATTGATTTTTTCTGGATCAATATTGTGTTTTTTCATAGCCTCAGCTAAAACTTTTTTATCTAATTTACCTTTTTTAACAAGTTGTGCTAAAGTAGTAAATACTATAAAGTCTGTATCAACTTCGAAGAAACTTCTTAAATTTGCTCTAGAATCAGATCTTCCAAATCCATCAGTACCAAGTGCTTTGAAAGTTCCTTTTACAAAAGGAGCTAATTGCTCAGAATATGATTTGATATAGTCTGTTGCAGAGATAATTAAAGTATCATCATCACTATCAAGTGCAGTTTGTACATATGGTACTTTATCCTCTTCATCAATATGTAATAAATTATATCTTTCCACATCTTGTGCATCTCTTGCTAACTCATTATATGAAGTTACAGAGTAAACTTCAGAAGCAATACCATAATCAGATGCTAAAACAGCTGCTGCACCTCTTACTTGCTCTAAAATTGAACCAGAACCAAGTAATTTAACTTTATAGTTATCTTTTGCTTCAACTGTATCAAGTTTATAAATACCTTTGATAATCCCTTCAACTGCATCTTCTGGCATAGCTGGTTGTTTATAGTTTTCATTTAATGTAGTTAAATAGTAGAATACATTTTCTTGATTCTCACCATACATTCTATCAATACCATTTTGAACAATTACAGCAACCTCGTAACCATATGTTGGGTCATAAGTAACACAATTTGGAATTGTATTTGCAATAACATGTGAGTGACCATCTTCGTGTTGTAAACCTTCACCATTTAATGTTGTTCTACCAGAAGTACCACCAACTAAGAAACCTCTTGCCATTTGGTCTCCCGCTGCCCAACACATGTCACCTGTTCTTTGGAATCCAAACATTGAATAAAATACATAAAATGGAATCATTGGACAATTATTGATTGAATATGAAGTTGCAGCTGCCACCCAAGAACCCATAGCTCCAAGTTCATTAATACCTTCTTGAAGAACTTGACCTTTTTTATCCTCTTTATAATATGCTACTTGATCTCTATCTTGTGGGATATATTTTTGTCCCTCTGATGAGTAGATACCAACTTGTCTAAACATACCTTCCATACCAAATGTTCTAGCTTCATCTGGAACGATTGGAACAATTCTTTTTCCGATTTTTTTATCTTTTACTAATACATTTAAAACTCTAACAAAAGCCATAGTTGTAGAGATTTCTCTATCTCCACTACCAGCTGTAATAGAATCAAATGCACTTAATGCAGGAATCTCTAGTTTTTCTGAGAATTTCTCTCTTCTTTGTGGAACTGCTCCACCAAGTTCTGTTCTTCTTTCCATCATATATTTATATTCTGGAGAGTCTTCTGATGGTCTATAATATGGGAATTTTTCAATCTCTTCGTCAGAAATAGGAATACTAAATCTATCTCTAAATTGTCTAAGTGATGCTACATCTACTTTCTTTACACCATGAGCAATATTCATACCCTCTGCTGCTGCACCCATTCCATAACCTTTTACTGTTTTAGCTAAAATTACAGTTGGTTTATCTTTTGTTTCTTTTGCTTTTTTAAATGCAGCATAAACTTTAATAGGGTCGTGTCCACCTCTATTTAATCTCCAAATATCATCATCACTCATATTTTCAACAAGTTTTGCAGTTTCTGGATATTTATTAAAGAAGTGTTCTCTTGTATATGCTCCACCTTTTTGTTTGAAGTTTTGGTATTCACCATCAACTGTTTCTTCCATAAGTTGTAAAAGTTTTCCAGATTTATCTTTTCTTAATAACTCATCCCATAATCTTCCCCAGATTACTTTGTTTACTTCCCAACCTGCACCTCTAAATTGACCTTCTAGTTCTTGGATGATTTTTCCATTTCCTCTTACTGGTCCATCAAGTCTTTGTAAGTTACAGTTGATAACAAATACTAAGTTATCTAAACCTTCTCGTCCTGCTAATCCAATAGCACCTAATGATTCTGGTTCGTCACACTCACCATCTCCCATAAAACAATAAACTGTTTGATTAGAACAATCTTTAATTCCTCTATCAGTTAGGTATTTTAAAAATCTTGCTTGATAAATAGCTTGTATTGGTCCAAGTCCCATAGATACAGTTGGAAACTGCCAATAATCAGGCATAAGTTTTGGGTGAGGATAAGAAGATAATCCATTACCTTTAGATTCTTGTCTAAAGTTATCCATTTGCTCTTCTGAGATTCTACCCTCAACAAAACTTCTTGCATAGATACCTGGAGAGATATGCCCTTGGAAAAATACTAAATCTCCACCATCAACATCGTTTGGAGCTCTAAAGAAATGGTTAAATCCAACATCATATAATGTTGCAGATGATTGGAAAGATGAAATATGTCCACCAAGTTCTAAACCTTTTTTAGATGCTCTTTGAACCATTATTTGTGCATTCCATCTAACAATAGATTTAATTTTTCTTTCTAAATCTCTGTTTCCTGGCATTGCAGGTTGTTGCTCAACTGGAATTGTGTTTACATAAGCAGTTGTTGCACTATATGGTAAATAAGCACCGTTTCTTCTTGCTTTGTCAATTAGCTTCTCTAATAGATAGTGAGCACGCTCTGCTCCTTCCTCTTCAATAACAGCATCTAAAGCTTCTATCCACTCTTGTGTTTCAGCTGGGTCAATATCATTTAAGTTTAAATGAGACATTTATTATTCCTTGTAAAGATTTTTATCATTTTCACTAATTTTAAAGCCCTATTTAAAGGAGCATATGTCAATTATGTAAAAATTGTGTAGCTATCCGAACCATCAAATCGAATTGTGAGCATATGATACTTTAAATCAATTTAAAATATTTTAAATCAAAAAATTAGTTTTTTAATTTAAGCTAACTGTTTAAAAAATCATTTATAATGCACCAATATAAACAAAAACTTACACTTTTTAAGTTTTTTATAAGTTTAATACTAACATCTTAATATGAAATATTTATGATATTTTCATGTTAATTTATTAGATTAATTTAGCTTTTTCTAGGAGTAAAATGTTAGAGTCAAAAAGTATATTTAGAGTTATAAAAACACCAAAAAAATCTGCAAAAGAAAATATGGCTATTGATGATGCTTTATTATCATCTTTTAAAGATGGTGATTTACCAATTCTAAGAGTTTATACTTGGGAAGACTCATTTACTGTAGGGATTTCTCAAAAGTTTGAGGATTATGATTTTATAAATAATTTTAATGGAAATTATGCAAAAAGAATCACTGGTGGTGGGGTACTTTTTCACGGTCATGATTTATCTTATTCTTTGATAATTCCTACACATATACTTAAAGATTTTAGTATTAAATTAAGTTATGAAAAGATATGTACTTTTATACTAAATTTCTATAAAAATTTAGATTTAGATTGTATGTATGCAAAAGATAATGAAGCAATTAAGTTAAGTAAAAATGAATATTGTCAAGTTGGATTTGAAGCGTACGATATTTTAGCAAATTGTACAAAAATTGGTGGAAATGCTCAAAGAAGGACAAAAAAAGCGATATTCCAACATGGTTCAATTCCAATAAAATGTACAAAAATTGAAAACCTTAAATCAAAAATTGGTTCTACATTGGAAGATTTAAATATAAATATAAGTTTTGAAGAAGCTACTGAAAAATTGATAGAATCATTTGAGAAAAGTTTTAATGTTGAACTAAAATATTCAACACTAACAAATGAAGAAAATGAAAAATTGAAGCAACTGTTAAAGGATAAATATGACTATGCAAACTAAACCCCAATTTAAAAAACCAGAATGGTTAAGAAAAAAATTAGTTCCAACTGCACAAAAAGAGATGGAACAACTTTTGGGAGATCATAAATTACATACTATTTGCCAAGAAGCAAAATGTCCAAATATAAGTGAATGTTTTGCAAAGAAAAATGCAACTTTTTTAATTCTTGGAAATATCTGTACTAGAAGATGTACATATTGTAATGTACATACAGGAAAACCAACAGAAGTAGATTTAGATGAGATTGAAGGTGTTACTACATCTGTTATAAAACTAGGGCTTAAATTTGTAGTTATTACAAGTCCAGCAAGGGACGATTTAGCAGATGGTGGGGCTAGTCAATTTTATAGAGTTACAAAAAATATCCTTGAAAAATCACCAGGTACTCAAGTTGAGATTTTAATACCTGATTTTAAAGCTGATGAAGATGCACTTAAAACTGTTATAAATAGTGGTGCTGCAATTATTGGTCACAATGTAGAAACAGTACCATCTTTATACCATATTAGAAGAAATGCTTCATATGAAAGAAGTTTAGAGGTTCTAAAAAAACTAAAAGAGTTAGGAGCAGATAAAATCAAAACAAAATCAGCACTTATGGTTGGACTTGGTGAAACAGAAGAAGAGATGGTTCAAGTATTTAAAGACCTTATAAATGTAGGTTGCAAATTTTTAAGTATAGGTCAATATCTAGCTCCAACAGGAGAATATGAAAAAGTAAAAGAGTTTGTAAAACCAGAACAGTTTGAAAGATACAAACAATTAGCACTTGATTTGGGATTTGAGTTTGTACACTCTACTCCATATGCACGAAGCTCATATTTAGCTCATGAATATTTAGGGCATAAAGAAGCTACAAAATAATAGATAATTTAAAAGGTGTAATTTACACCTTTTAATTATAAGCATTTACAAGTTTAAATATCTCCTGTCCATACTTATGTAATGTTTCTTCCGAAAGTCTAACAGATAGACCTGAGATACCAACTGCACCTACAAATTTATTTTGTTTATTAAAATATGGTACAGCAAGAGACTTAAGTCCAAACTCATGTTCTTCACTTCCAATTGCATAACCTCTTTCTCTTACTAAGTCTATCTCTTTTATAAGTTTAGTTTTACTTGTGATTGTATTACTTGTAAACTTTTTAAGCTCTAAATTTTCAAAATCTACATTTTTACTAAAAGCTAAAAAAATTTTTCCAAAACCATTTGTATGTAGTGGAGCATGAAGTCCTATTGAATCTCTTGTTTTTAGTACCCTATTTGATTTATCCACTTGATTTAAATATAAAACAGAATTATTATCAAGTATTCCAATATATGCACATTCATTTGTTAAATAAAATATTTCATCCAATAAAGCTTTTGTTTTCTCAACTATCTTTTGCCTATCATCTTTTTGAACTATTTTTTTCATCAAATCACTTAAAATTATCTCTTTTGAATTATCTTTATATTCAATAAAATCTTCATGTATTAAAGTTGAAATAAGTCTTGACATTGTACTTTTATCTATTTCTAGTCTTTGACATAATGTATTTGCAGTTAAAGGTTTAGTTGAAATCATAACTTCTTTTAAAATTTGTAGCCCTTTTGTTAATGATTTACTCTGATTTTGCACTTTTTATTCTCTTTATTTTAAATTTTTTTGTTGTTTTTTTAAACATTTTAAAAAAAATCGTCATATTTTATACAATTTAACTAAAATTTTCAAAAAAAAATTTTTATATATTGAGATTATACAATAAATTTTTCTCACTATGTGAAACTGACATATTCTCAATTTTTAAAAGTCCCTATTTATGGCATTTATAACTATTATAAAATTAATCTTAAAAAATAATTCCATGAAAAAAAGTTCTATTTCAACTTATAATATATATGGATTAATTGCATCGTCAAAAGACAAAAGTGAAATGTTTTAAAAAAATTTATAACAAAAAAAACAAAATGAAGGATAGATTATGAATTCATCTTTTGTAGATTTATCAAAATTAACAGCAAATGACGATTTAACTCCAGTACTTGGTGGAAAGTGGCCTGGAATACAGATTTATTATCCACCAATTAAATTTAATCCATTGGATGGTACATATGAGACTATGGAGCAAGCTAAATATAGGCTACAAAAACATGCTTATAAAACAAAAGCTCATACAGTTTTATTTGACCTAGAAGATGGTTGTAGACAAAAAGCTATGAGTAGAGAGCTTTTAATCCAAGAGCTACCTAAGTTTCCAGAAAGAAACTTTCAAATAGCTATCAGAATAAATCCATTCAGAACAGCAGAGTATGAAGAGGATTTAAAAATGTTAAGACAGATTCATCAATATGTTGATGCAATTGTTTTAGCAAAAGCTGGTGAAGTTTATGGTGATGCTGAGATTAGAGACCTTTCTTCTTGGTTGGTTTCAATTGGAAGTAATTTACAAATTCAACCAATTATTGAGCACCCTAAGTCATTACAAATTGCAGATAAGTTAATGAGCCACTCAACAGTACAACATGTTGTATTTGGTATCCATGACTTTTCTAAAGCAATGGCTTATAAAATCACTCCAGAGGGTTGGATAGATGAGTTAGAGACTTTCTTTAATATGCTTACAATGGAAGCAAGAATTAAAGGTAAAGGGGTTATTGGTGGAGTTGAAGTTTTACTTACACCAAATTCATTACCAGATTCTTGTGTTGAGAAAAAAGATATTAGAAGATGGTTAGATTTACATGGTGATGATGCATCAAGACATGTATATGAACATGCACAAAGAGAATATGCTATGGGATTAACTGGTAAACAAGTTATTACTCCAAACCATATCAATGTTTGTAAAGTTGCGTTTACTCCATCTCCAAATGAGATAAAAAGAGATATTGATATCTTAAAAGCTGCTATTGAAGCAGATGCACTTTTAAGTGGTGCTATTAGACACGAAGGTGAAATGTTAGACCCACCAATGTTTGGTAAGTCTTTACAAAATATATTAAGAGCTTATGCGCTTAATAGTTTAAATGAAGAGGATTATGAGTTTGCTGTAAAAGTATTAAACAAAATGCCTCTTCATACATTTAAAGAGAACTGGCCATACGGTCTAATATAAGTAAGGAGTTAAAATGAGTCCAACAATAAAAATCGAAGTACCTGAGTTTTTAAACATCGGTGTAGCTTGTACATCTTCACATATGGGTACACCTAAAGAGAATAGTACAGCTATGATTATTGAAGATGATAAATTAGGTACAGAAGAGATTACATATAAAGAGTTAGCAACTAAATCAGATCAAGTTGCTAACTTCCTTACTAGTATTGGTGTTCAACCAAGAGATAGAGTATTAGTATGTTTAAAAAACTCACTTGCATACCCTATTTCATTTTTTGGTGCAATCAAGGCTGGTATCATTGCAGTTCCAACTTCTACACTTTTAAGTGGTTCAGAAGTTAAGTATTTAGCAGAAGATTCACAAGCTAGCGCTATTGTATTATCTGCTTCTATGTATGAGAACTTAGTTCCATATTTAGAAAATGTAGATAATTTAAAAACAATTATTGTTGCAGCAACTGATAGTGTTGAGGATTTAGCTAAACCTAAAAATATGAATGTGTATGCTTTAAATGATATTTTGAAAAATTCTGATAAAACACCAAATCATTATAATTCAAAAGCTGGTGAGCCTGCATATTTAGTATATACATCAGGAACTACAGGATATCCTAAAGGAGTATTACACTCTCATAGATCATTGATTGGAAGAACTCCTGCAACTGAGTATTGGTTTAATTTTAAAGAGAATGATAGAATCATGCATTCTGGTAAGTTTAACTGGACATATGTATTAGGATCAGCTCTTATGGATCCATTATATAATGGTCATACAGTTATCGCTTATGAGGGTTCAAATGATGCTTCAACATGGATAAATCTGATTAAAAAACATGAATGTACTATATTTATTGGAGTTCCAACAATTTATAGACAAATCATACAAAAAACAGATTTCACAATTGAGAATTGTCCAAGTTTAAGATATTGTATGAGTGCTGGTGAGCACTTATCTGATGAGATGATATCTTTATGGCAAGATAGATTTAAACAAGATATTTATGAAGCGATTGGGATGAGTGAATGTTCTTATTATATCTCTCACTCAATTTATAATCCAATTAGACCAGGAAGTGCAGGATTTGTTCAACCAGGTCACACAGTAAGACTTTTAGACCCAGAAACTTTAGAAGAAGTTGGTGTTGAAGAAGAGGGAATGATTTGTATTGGTGAAGATGATCCAGGTCTATTTTTAGAATATTGGCAATTGGATGATGAAACAGCTAAAGCTAAACATGATGGATATTTCTTTACAGGAGATTATGCTAAAAAAGATAAAGATGGATATATCTGGTTTATTGGTAGAAAAGATGATATCATCAATACATTTGGATTTAGAGTATCTCCACATGAGATTGAAAGAGTTGTAAAAACTCATGATGATGTTGCTGATTGTGTTGCATTTGGTTTAGATATTGAAAAAGATAAAACACTTGTAGCTATTGCTGTAATTGGTCACAAAGAGTTATCACAAGAGAAACAAGATGAGATATTAGCTTTTGCACAAGCAAATTTAGCAAAATATAAAGCACCAAAAACAATTTTTGCTCTTGAAGATTATCCAAGAACAAAAAATGGAAAAGTTTTAAGAAAACAACTTGTTAAACAGTTACATGAGCAATACCATGCACAAGAAACTGGTGAAACTATTGTTGAGTATAAAGCTAGAAGATCTATGTTATTTGTACCTTCTTATAACAAAAGATATGTACAAAAAGCAAAAACAGTTTTAGCTGATTCTGTAGTATTTGATTTAGAAGCTATTTTACAAGAGCAAAAAGATACAGCAAGAGCAGTTATTCAAGAGGTTTATAAAGAAGATGGTTCAAAATTTGGTGAATCTGAAAGAGTTTTAAGAGTAAATAAAATTGGTACAGAAGAGTTAAAAAAAGATTTAGAATTAGCTAGCAAAATTGAGATAGATGGGATTTTATTTTCTCAAATTGAAACAGTTGAGCAAGTATTAGAAGCTGAAAAGCTTTTAAATGAGCTAAATCCTGATTTAACAATGATGGTTATGATTGAAACACCACTTGCGATTTTAAATTCGCCTGATATTTGTGCTTCATCAAAAAAACTTGAAGTTGTAGTTGTTGGTTCAAATAACTTAGCAAATAGACTTCAAATAGATATTAAAAAAGGTTCAAAAGCTATGTTTAATTACCTTGCACGTATTGCACTATCTGCAAAAGCTTATGGTAAGACTGTAATTGATGGACCACATTATGATGTATATGATGAGTTTGCTTGTGAAGATTCAACAAAAGATGCCTTTAATTTAGGTTTTGATGGGAAAGCACTTATACACCCAGTACAAGCTGAGTATATAAACGATATCTTTACTCCAAAACAAAAAGAGATTCAAGATTTTGAAGAGATGATATCTTTATATGAGCAAGCAGAAAAAGATGGTAAAGAGGTTATCTCATTTAAAGGTAAACTTGTTGACAAATCAAGAATCATCTGGGCTAAAAAGATGATTACACTGTATGAAACGTATAAATCATTAGGTCAAAACCTATTTGATAAATAAGGAGGATATATTGTCTAAATTAAGTAATAAAATCAATATGGGAAATTTCTTTGAAGATTTTTCCCTTGGTCAAAAGATAATCCATCCACTACCTAGAACAATTAGTGATGGTGATGTATCTTTATATATCGCTTTTACTGGTTCTAGATTTGCCCTACACTCTTCTGATGTAGTTGCAAAACAAATGGGTTATACACAAAAACCAATTGATGATATTTTAATGTTTCACTTAACATTTGGAAAATCGGTTCAAGATATATCTTTGAATGCAATTGCAAACTTAGGTTATGCAGAGATTAGTTTTCCTAATCCTGTTTTTGTTGGAGATACTGTTTCTATGACTTCAACAGTAATAGGTCTAAAAGAGAACTCAAATGGAAAAAGTGGAGTTGTTTATGTACACTCTATTGGAGTAAACCAAGATAACAAAGAGGTTTTAAACTTCAAAAGATGGGTTATGGTACATAAAAAAGACAAAACAACTCTAAGTGGTATCAAAGAGGTTCCATCATTTGCAAGTACAACACCAATAGTTGAAGATATAAATATCCCAACTATTACAACTGTTGATACAGATGCAACTGGTGGTGAATATTTCTTTGAAGATTATGAAGTTGGTGAAAGATTAAACCATCCAGAGGGTATTACTATTGATAATAGTGATCATACACTAGCAACTAAGTTATACCAAAACAATGCAAAGGTTCATTTTAATGACCATATGATGAAATCAACACCAATGGGTCAAAGACTTATGTATGGTGGAGTTATTATCTCTATGGCAAGAGCATTATCTTTTAATGGATTACAAAATGCTCAATGGATGTATGCAATAAATAGTGGAGCACATGCTAACCCAACATATGCAGGTGATACTATCTATGCTTTTACAGAGATTTTAGAAAAAATTGAGCTAAAAAGAGATGATATTGGTTTACTAAGACTTAGAACAGTTGCAGTAAAAAATCAAGCCTCATCTGAGATTGAAGAGATAAAAGATGAAGATGGTAATTACTTAAAAAATATTGTACTTGATTTAGATTACACAGTTGTAATCCCAACAAAAAATACGAAAAAATAAATTTAACTTGACAATAAAGGATTTAAAATGACACACCCAAACGAAGCATTATTTGAATCAGGTAAATCTTTACCTATTATTCCAACTTGTGAGCACTTTGCAGGAAGTGAAAAGCTTATCAAAAAAGGTTTTGATATGCAAAGAAAACTTGGACCAGTTTTTGATATCACTTGTGATTGTGAAGACGGAGCTGAAACAGGTAAAGAGGTTGAGCATGCTCAAATGATTGTTAGAGTAGTAAACTCTGAGGAAAATCCATATGGTATGGCAGGAACTAGAATCCATGACTTTTCTCATCCAGATTGGAGACAAGATGTTGATATTTTAGTACCTGGTGCTGGTGAAAAATTAGCATATATTACTTTACCAAAATCAACTTGTTATGAAGATGCAAAAACTCAAGTTGAGTATATTCAAAAAGTAGCTCGTGAAGCTGGTATTAGTAGAGAGATTCCTATTCATATCTTAATTGAAACACATGGTGCATTACAAGATGTTGAGAAATTAGCAACTTTACCTTGGTTACAAGTATTAGATTTTGGTTTAATGGACTTTGTATCTGGATACCAAGGTGCTATTCCTGCAATAAACATGAGAAGCCCAGGACAATTTGAGCATAGATTAATTGGTGCTGCAAAAGCTAGAGTTGCACAAGCAGCTATTCAAAACCATGTTATTCCAGCACACAATGTAACACTTGATTTAAAAAATCCATACCAAACATACAAAGATGCTGAAAGAGCTAGAAATGAGTTTGGATTTATGAGAATGTGGTCAATTTACCCAACACAAGTACAAGCTATTGTTGATGCAATGAAACCAGATTTTACAGAGCTAGAAGCTGCACAAAACATCTTAATAGCTGCACAAGATGCTGAGTGGGGACCAATCCAATATGATGGTGAGTTACACGATAGAGCTACATATAGATATTTCTGGGAATTAGTTCAAAGAGCTAAATACTCAGGGGCAAAATTACAAGATATAGTAGAAGAAAGATTTTTTGCTTAATTTAAATTCTTAAGCAAAATTTATAGATAAGAGGGTTATCCTTCTTATCACAAAAAAAATAAAAAGGACAAACTATGAAGAAGCTGGTCAAAGCCGTATGCTACAGTGAGAAGAGTTTAAACCGCTGGTAGATTTTTGTTTGACAATATAATTTAACTACCCAATAAACTTCCAAAAAAAATTCTCACTTTAAAACAAATCATCCCAAAATAAAAAAACAAATTGTCATAAATTTTTTAATTTAAGGACAAAATAATGCATAGATATAATATTAACTTAGAAGAGTTAAAGGATTATTTAGGGTTTGGTGTTGCAGGAAACTTTGCAAATCATTTAGGTGAAGCTGGTGAAGCAGATGAATTTTCAGTTATTGAAACTAAAGAAAAAGATGCTCCCAAAGGGATATTCCCATTTTATATTCCCAATCATGATACTTTTTTAGGAGAATTTCCTATAAGTACAGATAAAATTAATTATAACGATATAGAACATATGCAAGTTGAAGCAGAGGTTGCTTTAATCTGTGATTTTGAATATGAAAATGATAAATTAATAGATATAAAACCAAAATATTTTGGTGCATTTAACGATTGTAGTAATAGAATCCAAGATGGAAGTAAACTAAGTACAAAGAAAAACTGGGGAGACTCATCAAAAGGGATTTCACCAGATTTTATAAAAATTGATAACTTTGAAGAGAATGGAGAGTTGAGTAAATACCATATTGCATCTTTTGTAAGACGTGATGGTATTTTAAAAGATTATGGGACTATAAGTGCTGTAAAATCGTATTCATACTTCTTTAAAGAGTTAAAAGATTGGATGATAGAAAAGTTTAATACTCAAGAAGATATGGGACCATTAGAGGAATTATCTCCTCTTTTAAAAAATATAAAAAATTCAAAAGGTTTATTAATAGCAGCAGGAGCAACTGCATATACAGAGTTTGGTAAAAAAAACTTCTTAAAAAAAGGCGATGAGATATTTGTATATGTATATAATGCACATTTTCATTCATTTGAAGATATTATGCAAGATATGTCAGGTATGGATTTGCACTTATCTCAATGTAGTAAATTACATCAAATCGTTGAATAAAACACTTATTTTATCCCCTTTTATAGGGGATAAGAACTACTACTAATTTTATAACAAATCCCAAGTATTAATATAGATATATAATATTCTAATATATAATATAGTTAATATTTTCAAAGGAGTTTAATTATGAAAGGTTTTGCAATGTTAAGCATAGGTAAAACTGGATGGATAGAAAAAGAACGTCCAGTTTGTGGACCAACAGATGCTATTTGTCGTCCTATTGCACTTGCACCTTGTACTTCCGATGTACATACTGTTTGGGCTGGGGCTATAGGTGACAGACATGAACTGATTTTAGGTCATGAAGCTGTTGGTGAGATTGTTGAGATTGGTTCACTTGTAAAAGACTTTAAAGTTGGAGATAGAGTTTTAATAACAGCTATTACCCCTGATTGGAACTCTTTAGCTGCCCAAGATGGTTATGCGATGCATTCAGGAGGTTTACTTTCTGGATGGAAATTTTCAAACTTCAAAGATGGTGTATTTGCTGAATATTTTCATGTAAACGATGCAGATGGAAATCTTGCTTTATTGCCAGAAGGAATGGATTTAGCTAGTGCTTGTATGCTTGCAGATATGGTTCCAACAGGTGTACATGGAGCTGAATTAGCAGATATACAATTTGGAGATAAAGTTGCAGTTATAGGTATTGGTCCAGTTGGACTGATGGCTGTTGCAGCGAGTGCTATTAGAGGTGCTTCAGAGATATTTGCAGTAGGTTCAAGACCAAACTGTGTAGAACTTGCTAAAGAGTTTGGTGCAACTGATGTTATTAATTATCATGATGGTGATATAGCTGAACAGATTATGAAAAAAACAGGAAGTGTGGATAAAGTGATAATAGCAGGAGGAACAGTTGATACTTTTATCCAAGCTATAAATATGTTAAAACCCGGTGGCAAAATAGGAAATATAAACTACCTTGGAGAAGGAGATTATGTAAAAATTCCAAGAACTCAATGGGGTTGTGGAATGGGTCATAAACAAATAGTTGGTGGATTAATGCCAGGTGGTAGATTAAGAATGGAAAAATTAGCTTCATTAGTAATGACAGGAAGACTAAATCCATCAAAACTTATAACTCACAGATTTGAAGGTTTAGAAAGTGTAGAAGAGGCTTTAATGCTGATGAAAGATAAACCAAAAGATTTGATTAAACCTTTAATTTTGTTATAAAATTTGTAGAAGTTTAACTTCTACAAATCATTTTTTCTCTAGTTTTATAAATCAACTACTGCTTTAAAAAATGCTCCACATCTACCTATATTTTCAACATGAACATGAGATTTAGCATCTAATCTTCCATCTTCTATATATTGTTTTTTTACCTCAAGTATAATAGGTGTTGTATTACCTGGGATATCTATTTTTTGATAAAATTCACAAAACATAGCTGTTTGTGTAGAAGATATCATTGGAGGGAAATCTTCTAAAGGTCTTTGAACCTCTATTTCATATTTTTCAATCTCACTCTCTTCTTTATCTAACATATTAGCACATAGTTTTACTTGTTCTACATTTGATTCATTTACAAAACAAATAGTTGCTTTTTTATGTTTTAAAATATTGTGTAATGAATCTTTTGGAATACCTGCTTCTTTTTGACCTATTGATACAACTAATGTTGCAGGATTACTAGATAGTGGTATGAAATATGAAAATGGTGCAGCATTGATAACTCCCTCATCTTCTGTTACAATCCATGCAATTGGTCTTGGTACAACTGTATCAGACATAATCTTGTACCTATCTAAATCATTTACTTCTTTATAATCTATAATCATCATTTTCTCCCTAAATATTGTATTGATATAATAATAAAATGGCTTTATAAAAAACTTAAAATATAATTTATACTTTTAAAAACAATTTGATATAATCAATTCTTTACAATTAATAACAAAAAAGGTATTTAGTGAAAAATAATATTATAGAAATTTTTAAACAAATTACACAGATTCCAAGATGTAGTGGAACACATGAACCTTTTATTACTTTTATGAAAGAGTTTGCATCAAAATATGATTATGAATGTATTGTAGATAGATATAAAAATATTATATGTAAAAAAGCTAATACAAAAGCTAATTTATGTTTACAAAGTCATTATGATATAGTTTGTTTAGATGATGGTTGTGTACCACAAATTATTGAAGAGGATGGTTTTTTTAAAGCAAATAATTCAACCCTTGGTGCAGACAATGGAATTGGTTGTGCTTATATGTTAGATTTGATGACAAGAGGTTATGAACTTGAATATATTTTTACAAGTGATGAAGAGATAGGTTTAATTGGTGCCAATAATTTAGATACGCAATTAGACGCAAAATATATGTTAAATCTTGATAGTGAAAGTGAAGGTGAGATTTGTATTGGATGTGCAGGTGGAGTTGATATTTTTGCCAAACATTATGATAAAAAAATTATAGCAAATGATGAAAATTATGATTTATATGAGATAGAGATTTCTAAAATTCCAGGTGGACATAGTGGAGTAGATATTGATAAAAATATCCCAAATGGTATCAAACTTATTGGTAAAACTATTAAAGAGTGTGATGGATTGTTGTTAGAGATTAAAGGGGGAGAAAGAATTAACTCAATACCTGTTAATGTAAAAGCGATAATCGCCTCTAAGAGTGAACCTGAAAAATCTCATGAAAATATGTGTATAAGTAAAATTGACACTAAAAGCGAACATTTAAATATTTGGAATAGTGATATTACCAATTTCATTTATACATTTGCAAATGGAGTAAGAGGATTTGATAAAAACCTAAATGTTGTAATGGATTCTATAAATTTAGCAAAAATCTCTACATCTATTGATTGTATCGATATAGAACTAAGTGCAAGATCGATGTCAAATGAAGGTCTTTTAAATATAAAAAAAGAGACTATAGTTTTACTTGAGTCTTTTGGATTTGAAGTTAAAACAGCAGGAAAATATCCAGCCTGGAAACCAGATATAAATGAGTTTACAAAAGAGGTTTTAAAGATATATAAAAAATATGATGCTAATGCTTCACTTGAAGCAATCCATGCAGGATTAGAGTGTGCAATTTTTAAAGATAAGTTTCCAAATATAAAAGTTGCTTCAATTGGTCCAAATATTTTTAATCCCCATTCACGTTCAGAAAGAGTTGAACTAAAATCTGTAGAGAATCTATCAGCTATTGTTGAAGAGATTGTAAATAGTTTCAAATAGTTATGAATAGTTTTAAAATCTCTGACGACTGGACATATACAGGTTTAGAAAAAAAGATAAAAGAGTTAGATAAATTCTATAAAGATAATCTAAATTCAAAAGAGTTGATATTTGATTTTAGCCAATTAAATGAAATCGACTCTTCTGGTATGATTCTTATCATAAAATATATCACAATGTTTTCTAAAAAAAATATTGAAGTTGATTTTTTAAATATCTCTTATAAACACCAAAAGATGTATAACCTATATAAGGATAATTACGTACACCAAGATGATGTTATCGAAGAAACACCTTCTATATTAGAAACATTAGGTAAAGAGGTTTTTGATAGTAAAAATTCATTTAAAAATTTTATGTATTTTATTGGAAGATTATTTATCTATTTTCTATATTGTTTGATTCACCCATCAAAGATTAGATTTAAAGCTATTATTAACCAAATTGAGATAGCTGCTATACATATCTTGCCTATTATTGCTTTGGCTTTATTTTTAGTTGGTTTTGTAACAGCTTATCAAGGTGCTGACCAATTAAGTAGATTTGGAGCAGCAATTATCGTTGTAGAGATGTCAACTATGTCTATGTTTAGAGAGATAGCTCCTTTTTTAGCTGCTGTTATTGTTGCTGGACGTAGTGCATCTTCATATACTGCTCAAATAGGAACTATGAAAATCACTGAAGAGATTAGTGCTATGAGAACAATGGGTTTAGATATTGATATATTTTTAATATTACCTAGAATCATTGCTCTTGTTATTGTTATGCCTTTATTGGTGTTTTTTGCAGATATGGCAACACTAGTTGGTGAGATGATTATTGTAAAACTACACCTAGGTATCTCTTATACACAATTTATGAATAGAATTTATGAGTATGTTGAGATTAGACATATTCTTCTTGGAGTATTAAAAGCCCCCTTATTTGGTATACTAATTGCAGTTATTGGATGTTATAGAGGTTTGCAAGTAAGAAGTGGTACTGATATAGGGAAATATACTACTAAAGCTGTTGTAGACTCGATTTTTTGGCTTATCATTATAAATGCATTAATCTCATTATTATCAATAGAATTAGGATTTTAAGATGTTAAGTGTAAAAAACCTTTCGACTGCATTTGATAAAAAGATTGTACATGATAATATCTCCTTAAATATTAACGAAAATGAAATTTTTGGTATTTTAGGGGGAAGTGGAAGTGGTAAAACAACTCTAGTTCGACAAATAATTTTATTGGATGAGATACAAAGTGGAGATATTGAAATTTTAGGTTTAAATATAAAAAAAATGAAGTTTAAAGAAAGAGATTATATAAAACATAATTGGGGTGTTTTATTTCAATTTGGAGCTTTATTTTCCTCTTTAAATGTTGTAGAAAATATTGGAATAATGTTAAAAGAGAATACAAAACTACCAAAAGATTTGATTAATGATATTGCATATACAAAATTAAAAATGGTAGGATTAGATGCAAGTGCTGGAAAACTTTATCCTGAAGAGTTAAGTGGTGGGATGAAAAAAAGAGTTGCACTAGCAAGAAGTTTAGCACATGACCCTAAAATACTTTTTTTAGATGAACCAACTTCAGGATTAGATCCTGCTAGTGCAAAAGCTTTTGATAATCTAATTGTTGAATTAAGAGATATGTTAGGTTTAACAGTTGTAATAATTACTCACGAATTAAACACCATAAAAAATGTCCTTGATAGATTTTGTATCATATCTGATGCAAAACTTATTTTTACAGGAACCTATGAAGAGGCAATAAATGCTAATAATGATAAAATAAACAAATTTTTAAAACTGCAAAAGGATTAGTTTGGAAAATAAAGCAAGATATACATTAGTTGGACTTTTTTTAATTATATTTACAGTTGCCTTAGTTAGCTTTGTTTTATGGCTAGCAAGATATGATTTGGAAGAGATACAAGCAAAAGAGTATAGAGTTTATAGTGAAACTTCTGTTGCAGGATTAAATAAAAACTCAATCATCCAATATAAAGGTTTAGATATTGGTACAATTGATGATATTAGAATAAATTCTAAAAATCTTGGAGAAGTTGAGATTGTCTTAAAAATTACAAAACCAGATTTGATTAAAGCAGATAGTTATGCAATCATACAATCACAAGGTGTAACAGGAAATAAATACATAGAGATTGATGGTGGTACACAAAGTAGTCAATTACTTAAACCAAATAGTGAAGGTATTGCGGAGATACCACTAAAAAAATCATTTTTAGATAAATTAACAAACAGTGCTGATAACATTAGTGGACAAATAGAAACTATGTTAAAAAGATTTGATAAACTTTTAGATAAAGAGAATTTAGAAAATATAAAAGAGTCTTTAAAAAATTTAAATAGTAGTTCAAAAGATTTTAATCAAACAGTTAAAAAAGTAAATAATCTAATAGATAAATCTATCACTCAAACTGTTGACAATGTTAACAATATGTCAAAATCGATTGATAAAGTTGTAAAAGAAGATATTACCAAAACTTTAAATGATTTTGATAAGCTAAGTTTAGAGATTAAAAATGTAATAAATGAAGATGTGAAAGTTCTATTAAAAGATTTAAAACAAACTGCAAAATCATCTCAAGATGTAGATAAGGTTTTAGACAGTTTAGAAGATACTTTACAAAAAATAGACGATACAGTTGATAATTTTAATAATAATGGTGGGAATATGATATTTAACACAAGAGATGTACCATATGGTCCAGGGGAGAAAAAATGATAAGATTTATATTTAGTTTAGTTTTTATAATAGTTTTTTTTAATGGATGTATTAGTTTAACAAAAGAGTTACCACCTTTATCAACCTACTCTATTGATGTGGAAGATAAAAAAGTTGAAGGTAAATATTTTGATATCTCAATAAAAGTAAATGAACCAAAGGCACTAAATAGTTTAAATAGTAAAGAGATAGTTTACTCTAAAGATAAAACTTCACAAGAGGTTTATGCTTTAAGTAGATGGAGTGATAAACCATCAAAATTGATACAACAAAATATAGCAAACTTTTTGACTAGTCAAAACACTTACAAACTTATCTCAACATCAAATATAAAAATTGATAGTGATTATGTTTTAAATGGTGAAATTCAAACTTTAAAACATCAATTTATAGAAGATAGTTCATATGCACTATTTTCAATAAGAGTTTATCTAATAAATACAAATACCCAAGAAGTTTATTTTAAAAACTTTTCGTATAAAAAGCAGTTAAATCAAAACAATGCAAAAACTTTTGTTCAAGAAGTAGATAATATAACTTTAAACTTTTTGATTGACTTACAAAAGTTTATACAAAATAAACTTTCAAAATAAGTTTTGCCCTAAATGGGCATAACTGTAACTTTCAACTTCTAATACAAAAATTATCACTAAAATTTATCTTTTTAATAAACTATACTTAGTTATAATTGAGCCAAATTTTAACAAAAGGTTTTAATTATGGCAAAAATTACAGAACAAGATATTATTAATAGTATTGCTGATGCATGTCAGTATATCTCTTTTTACCACCCAGAAGATTTCGTAAAAGGGATGGTTGAAGCTTATGAGAAAGAACAAAGTGAATCAGCTAAAAATGCAATTGGGCAAATTTTAATCAACTCTAAAATGTGTGCAATGGGTCACAGACCATTATGTCAAGATACAGGAAGTGTTAACCTTTTTGTAAAAGTTGGATTAAAAGCAGATTTAGATATCTCAAGAGATTTAGAAGATATTTTAAATGAAGGTGTTGCTAAAGGTTATACAGACCCAGATAACACTTTAAGATTCTCAGTTGTTAGTGATCCTGCAGGGGAAAGAAAAAACACTAAAAACAATACTCCAGCAGTTATTCACTACTCTGTTGATGCAAACTCTGATAAAATAGATATCACAGTTGCAGCAAAAGGTGGAGGAAGCGAAAACAAATCTAAATTTGCAGTATTAAATCCTTCTGATTCAATCTATGATTGGGTTATGGATAATGTAAGACAAATGGGAGCAGGATGGTGTCCTCCTGGAATCTTAGGGATTGGTATTGGTGGAAATCCAGAAAAATCAATGTTATTAGCAAAAGAAGCATTAATGGGTCATGTTGATATTCATGAACTAAAACAAAGAGGTCCAAAAAACGCTTTAGAAGAATTAAGACTAAAATTATATGAAGATATTAATAAAATCGGAATTGGAGCACAAGGGCTTGGTGGTTTAACTACTGTTTTAGATGTTAAAATCTTAGACTATCCTTGTCATGCAGCTTCATTACCTGTTGCTATGATTCCTAACTGTGCAGCTACTAGACACATCCACTTTGAATTAGATGGAAATGGTGCAGCTACATTTAACAAACCTGATTTAGATATTTGGCCAGATATTGAACTTCCAATGGATACAATTAAAAGAGTAAATATTGAAGATTTAACAAAAGAAAACTTATCTCAATTTAAATCTGGAGATACATTATTACTTTCAGGAAAAATCCTAACAGCAAGAGATGCAGCTCATAAAAAAATCGTTGAGTATAAAAATGCTGGTAAACCACTTCCAAATGGTGTTGATTTAAAAGATAGATTTATCTATTATGTTGGACCTGTTGATCCAGTTAGAGATGAAGTAGTAGGACCTGCGGGACCAACAACATCTACAAGAATGGATAAATTTACTAAAGATATGATGGAAATTGGTATCATGGGTATGATTGGTAAAGCAGAAAGAAAACAACCAACAATTGATTTAATCAAAGAATACAAATCAATGTACCTAATAGCTACTGGTGGAGCAGCATATTTAATTTCTCAATCAATTAAAGGTGCTAAAATCTTAGCATTTGAAGAGATGGGAATGGAAGCTATCTATGAATTTGAAGTAAAAGATATGCCTGTAACTGTTGCAGTTGACACAGAGGGTAACTCTATTCATACAACTGGACCAGCTAAATGGAGAACTATCTAATTTCTTAAAACAAAGGGAGAACTATCCCTTTGTTTTCTAAACTTACCTTTTAAACTAAAAATCAAACTTAATTTTTCATCTTTTTATCTATGTTATAATTTTCTTATAAAAAAGCTTTATTCTAAAAGGATAACTCATGGATATAAGAATTGAAAAAGATACTATGGGTGAAATAGATGTACCAAACGATAAATACTGGGCAGCTCAAACCCAAAGAAGTTTGGAAAACTTTCAAATAGGTATTGAAAAGATGCCAAAAGAGATAATCACTGCATTTGCCTTTTTAAAAAAAGCTGCTGCAATCTCAAATAATCAATTAAAACTACTTGATGATGTAAAATGTGAAGCTATAATAAAAGCTTGTGATGATATTTTAGAAAATAGATTAGATGACAACTTTCCTTTGGTAGTTTGGCAAACAGGTTCTGGAACTCAAACAAATATGAATATAAATGAAGTTATTGCAAATAAAGCTACAGAATATATGGGAAAAGATTTTAGAATTGAAAAATTGGTACATCCAAATGATGATGTAAATAAAGCACAAAGTTCAAATGATACCTACCCTACAGCTATGAAAATATCATTTGTTTTAGAGATACAAAAACATCTAATACCTTCAATTATAAAACTAAAATATACCCTTGAAGAAAAAAGTGTTGAGTTTGAAAAAATAGTAAAAATTGGTAGAACTCATCTTCAAGATGCAACTCCACTAACTTTGGGACAAGAGATTTCTGCATATGTTGAGATGTTAAATAAAGCCCTACTCCAACTAGAAGATTGTATGAAATATTTAGTTGAACTTGCAATTGGAGGTACAGCTGTTGGCACTGGTATAAATTGTCATAAAGATTTTTCAAATCTTGTTTGTGATACTTTAAATTCTATTACAAATACAAAATATCAGTTTATATCCCATCCAAACAAATTCCATGCACTAACTTCTCATGATAGTGAGGTTATGTTAAGCGGAGTTTTAAATGCCTTAGCCTCAAATCTTATGAAAATAGCAAATGATATAAGATGGCTTTCATCAGGACCTAGATGTGGAATAGGTGAACAATACCTGAAAATGAACCAGGAAGCTCAATAATGCCAGGTAAAGTAAATCCAACACAAAGTGAAGCTATAACTATGGTAGCAGTACAAGTTATGGGAAACCATACTACAGTTTCAATTAGTGCTAGTCAAGGAAATTTTGAATTAAATGTATTTAAACCAGTTATTGCTTATAATATTTTACAATCTATAAAACTACTAAGTGACTCAATACTTAGCTTCAATGATAAATGCGCTGTAGGGATAAAACCAAATCTAAAAAATATAGAAAAGTATCTAAATGATTCACTTATGTTAGTAACTGCTTTAAACCCATATATTGGATATGAAAAAGCAGCACTTATAGCAAAAACTGCACATAAAAATGGGACAACATTAAAACAAGAAGCGATAAATTTAGGATTTCTTAGCAAAGAAGAGTTCGAAAAGTATGTAAATCCTCATGATATGGTACACATAAAATAAGAGATTTTTTATCAGAACTAATTCTTTTTAGTACCATTGTAATACTTTTAACTGATAAAATGAACTTAAAGATAGTAAAAGGAGTTCAGTATGAGTTCAAACTATTTACAAGAGATAAAAATATTGATTGTTGAAGATTCAGCAGAAGAAAGAAAAAGTTTATTAGAAACATTACAAAAATATTTTACAACTATTTACGAAGCTGAAGATGGAGAAAAAGCTTACGAGATATATTCTCAAAATGATAAAAATATTGATTTGATTATCTCAAAAATTACTTTAAGAAATTTAGATGGTATAGAACTATTAAGAAAAATTAGAGAGAGTAATTTTAATCTACCATTTATCTTTATTACTGATAGAACTGATTCTAAAACTATTTTGGATGCAGTTGATTTAAATATAAGTTATTATATGTTTAAACCAATAAATATACATAATCTACTACAAAAGATAGATTTCGTATGTGAAAAATTGTTCTTACAAAAAAAACTTGACAACAAACAAAAAGAGATACAAAACTATATAGAATCAGTGGATAATGTTTCATTAATTTTTAAAATGAATGAAGATGGTCAGATTACTTATATGAATAAAGCTATGCAAGAGGTTTCAGGATATTCAGAAAAAGAAATTGAAACATTAAACTTAAAAGATTTAATTCATCCAAATGTATCAAAAGTGGTTATAGAAGATACTTGGGAAAAATTAAAAAATGGTGAACTATACCAAGGAGATACAAAATTTTTATCTAAAAAAGATGAAGAATTTTACCTAAATAGCACAATATTTAAAACAAACTCTTTAGAAGATGAATATATTACAGTTGCATTTTTAACTACTCAAGAAAATCTAAAAAAAAGAGATTTTTATAAAAAAGTTTTATATAATATTCAAAAATCAAACAAAAAAGAGAATGAATATAGAAAACTAATTTATGAACTATCACATAAATTACAAAGCCAAGAAAGTTATCTTGAAAATGCAAATCATCTATTAGAAGTTGAAAAGAAAAGAGCCTTGTCTAAAGAGAGACAATTAAATCATTATGAATTACAAATGGAAAATCTAAATTCAAAACATGAAAAAATTATATATACAAAAAATGAAGAGATAAAAACATATGCTGATTCAGTAGAGGAAAAGAAAAAAAAGATAGATATCCAAACAAGACAATTAAAATATTTGGAAAGTGAACTAAAAATATTAAGAGAAAAATATGCAAATTTAGAAAAAGAATTAGATTATAAAAATCATAGAATTACTGGTCTTTTAGATCTTTTAAATAATAAAAATAAAGAGATGCAAAAACAAGCAGTTTAAGATACAAGGAATCACCTTGTATCCTATTTTTATATAAAAACGTACTTGTGTTGTGCTTTCATCTTTTTATGGCAAGTTTTTTTAGTGTTTTGATTGCCAGAATGACAAGAAGATTCAGACTTTTCACCTTTATGGTTTTTAACAATTTGTTCTAATTGAGCAGTTGTTAACTCTTCTAATTCATTATTCAAAATCTTTTTTACAATCTCTTGTGTTGTAACCCTACCCTCACCTGCAAAAAGTACTTTTAACTTACTATTTGATATTTTTTCAAAAGGTTTTGTTCCCATCTCTTGTATCACAACAGTATCAACCTTTTTTTCTAAAAACCAATTTATAAGTTCAGAACCTTTTTTATAAGGGTTTTCTTCAACTTTTAACTCTACACCATCATAAAATGCAAAATATTTTGCCTTACCAAACAGTGGTGAGATAGCAGCATTTTCTTTACTTGTTTTTAATGGAAATGTTACCATTTTTCTATCCTTATATATTATAATTTCTTATAATTTATGCATAATATATAGTTATGATAGAATAATACAATATTAAAGTTAAGTTTTTATTAATTTTAATATAAGATTAACTTATATCTACCCCCTAATTAGATTAGTATTTACAACTGCAATATCATTTAATGAACTAAATATTTTTCCAGTCATAAATTCAATCTCTTTTGCAAGATTTTTTAACTCTTCATTTGATACTCTATTTGCATTTAAAACCATAAACTCTTGTACTTTTTCATGAACTAATTGATGTCTTTGTTTTAAAGTTGACCACTCAGTTGATTTAGTAAATGCTTTTTGCTCTTTTTCACAAGCTATAATCCATATTCCTAAATTACAAGATTTAAAATCTGTAACTTTATGGTTTTCAAAACTATTTAGATTAGAAAAACTTTTTTTCTTAAAGTTTATATGTTCATTTTTATATTTTGATATCTCTTGGATTAAATCTACATCATCAACCATATAATAGTATTTATCATTTATTTGTGCCTTTTGTGTTATCCCTAAAAGTCTAGTTGAAAGTAAAGCAACCTCTTTTGATAATTGATCAATATTTGATGAAGTAAGTGCATTTTTTTGTGTCATTCTATCTAAAGTTACTATTGCTTCATTTATTTGTATCATACCTACTTCTTGCTCTTTTATAGCAGTTGATACGTTATCAATAATATTTTTTGTATCTAAAATTTTATTTGATAAATTTTCATAACCTTTTATCATATCAGTTGCAATATTTTTACCTTCGTTTGATTTTATTGTTGCATCTTCTACAAGTTTTTTTATACTATTTGCTGCTTCTGCAGAACGATTAGCAAGATTTCTAACCTCTTGAGCTACTACTGCAAAACCTTTCCCTGCTTCACCTGCTGTTGCAGCTTCAACTGCAGCATTTAGTGATAAGATATTTGTTTGGAAAGCTATTTGGTCTATTACTGAAATTGCTTCACTAATAGCACTTACTTTGTTATTTATCTCATCCATTGATACAACAGTATTTTGTGCTTGTGTATTTCCTATTTTTGCACTTTGATTTAATTCATCAGCTATTGATAACATCTTTGATACATCATTAGAACTAGATTTCATATTATTTGTAATTTGTTCTATTGAAGCTGCTGTTTCTTCTAAAGATGTAGCTTGTTCATTTGCACTATTTGATAAACTTTGTGAAGAAGAGGTTAAAGTTGTAGTATTAGCTTGTAACTCTTCACCTGCATTTGAAATCATAGCAATTAGTTGAGATATAGACTGTCCTAATAAAGTAGAACCAGCAGATAAACTACCAAAATCTCCATACATCCCTATTTTTTCATCATCTGTTAATCTAAAATTATATTTTCCAATAGCATAATTATCTAAAACTTTATTGATATTATCAACTTTTCTTTTTGTGAAAAATATCATTTGATTAATAATTTGTCTTAAAGATTCAACCTCTTGTGTAGCACCTTTTTTATTTATATTGTATTCCAAGAAACCATTTGATACTTTTTCTACTACATCAGTAATCTCAGCTACAACCTCTTTATCTTGTTCTATAAAGTTTTTCACTTTTTCCATTTGTAAGTTCATATGTTGGTTCATTTGTGCAAACTCATCACTACCAATCACTTCAATAGGTTTTAAATACTCTTTTTCTCTTATTACATATTCAAATGAATACTCTAGCCCTTGTTTAAAAGTGTGTAATGCAGATACTATTTTCCTAGCTATAAGCATACTTACAAAAAATACTAATACAATTACAATAAATACCACAACAGATGTTGTTATAAAACCTGTTTCTAGTTGTGAAGTTTTATTATCAATATAAGTTTTTATTTCATCTGTTAATTTATTTTCATATTTTTTAAAATACTCTATTCTATTTGAAGAGACTTCAAACCATTTGTTAAAATCTGTTCCATAGATATTGTTGTTTAAATCAGAAAGAGCGTTTATAGCAGGAAGATTATCAATATCTATTGATGAATCAATCTCTTCAATTGATTTACCTGAAGCTTTTGCATCCATAATATCAACTGAATACCCCATATATTGATCAAATAAATTTTTAATTGTTTTGATTAGTTTTATTTCATCTTTTGTAGTACCATCCATTCTTCTATATTTGTTTAATTCTCTTAAAATACTAGAGTGTTGTCTTTGAATTTTATTTAAATATTTATCATCTGATTTTAAAATATAATCTTTATAAAAATGGATTAATCCACCAAAACCAGATAATTGTATTACCCTTGCAAGTATCTCATTTTTTTGAGCTTTATTTTCTATAATTGTTCTAAATTCTTCTACTTTTTCACAAGCTTCACAACTTTTAAACTCTTTTTCAAACTCTTTTAATTCATCTTTTGAAACAACTTTTTTAAAAAGGTTTAAATATGTATTTTGTGTTGCAACAGAAGCGCTAAACTTTGAATAATCTTCATAAGTTAAAATACCTTTTTCAAAAGTATTACGTAATACTCTTCTTTCTGAAAAAGAGGAATCAGTTACATTTACTATATTTTGAAAAGCTTGTATTTTCTTTGATAACACTCCATCATTACTGTAAACTAATAAATCATCTAAAAAGAATAAAAGTTTTGAATTTAAACTTGAATAAAATTCTAATATAGCTTCATCACTTAATGAAAGTTGATTTATCTTTTCTCTAATCTCTTTTAATTTTTTAAAATCTATTCTAATTTGATTAATATTATCTGTAACTTTTTCAGAGTATAAACTAGAATTAAAAGAATTAAAAAATAATTCTAAATTTTCAATATTTTTATTAGTATATTTTATATTATTTGATAATTCATTAGAATAATTCTTACCAGAAGTATTAATAAATAATAAACTGAATTCTCTTTCATCTTTTAGACTATTAAGTAGTTTTGTAGAGATTAAAGATAGTTCAAAATAGTTACTAGTTTTCTCTATTGCTTTTTTATTATTGAGCTTTTCAAGTAATGTTTCACCCGATAAAAACAATATTGCTATTATAGGTAGTGTTAAAATAAGTATGATTTTATTTCTCAATGATAAGTTATGCATAGTTGCTCCAAGTATATAAGATAGATTGGAACACTACCACATTAAAATTACACTTTGATTACCTTAATAATTTTTAAGGTTACTTGATTTTATAAAGTCCAAATATGATAAACATGAAGATAAATAACTTGAACCAAAAATATTATAATGATTTAAAAAATGATATAAATTATAAATTATTTTTTTATCTTCGTAGTTTTTTGTAAAAGGTTTTTCTTTTTTATAACTTAAATAAAACTCATTTTTAAAACCACCAAACATCTCTGTCATTGCAATATCAACTTCACTGTCACCATAATATAAAGCAGGATCAATCAAATAGATATCTGTATTAGAATATAAAACATTTCCACTCCATAAATCACCATGAACTAAAGAAGCATAGGAAGTATTATCATTTAAAAAATCAATCAAACCATTTTTTAGATTCTCAAATGTAGTTAAAAAATGTTCTTTTATTTCTAAATCTTTTATTAGATTTATTTGGTATAAAAGTCTATAGTTATAAAAAAACTCTCCCCAATTTTCGCTTAATATATTTTTTTGAATATTTAAACCTATATAATTATCACTATAAAAGCCATACTCTTTTTGCTTGATACTATGAAGTTTTGCTAATCCTACTGCAAATAACTCTTGCTGTAATTTAGTTGGAAAAGATTGATTTATCTTTTCCATCTTTATTTGTTTTTTATCATATTTATATATTTTTGGGATTTTGATCAAACTATTATTTGAATCATCTAAAGTTTTTTTTAAAAGGTTGAGAGCTTCAACCTCTTTTATTAAAGAATCATTATCTATAAAGTTTTCTTTAATAAAAATTGACATTTTATTTTAATCTATTTTTAGCCAACTCTATATCTGATTGATATTTGTAAATCATATAATCAAACATTTTTGTACCTCTATTTCTACTAAAGAAAAAATACATTTCAATTATTCTATAACACATTCTAAAAAACGCAGTAAAAGGGATAAAATATGTTGCCAATGTTTCATATTTTCTATATGGATAATATTTATCAAATTCATTTTTAAGACTTGTTAATATCTTATTTTCCACAAAAAGTTGTTCTTTTGGTTTTGATGTCATAGTTGCCAAAGCAATAATAAAATTTATAACAAACATCAAAATATTTAGATTCCAACCTAAAATAAATATCTCTTCGTAACTCATAATTCCTCCATTTCGTTTATTATATCAAAATTTAGTATAATAATTTTTTTAAAGGAAATATATGAAACTATTAGAAGAAAATATTACACAAACAATTGAAGAGATTTATTTACTTGAAACACTAAACTTAGACAATAAAACTATTTTAGAACTAGGTTGTGGTGGTGCAGCCATGACTAAAAAATTAGCATCAAATGGTGAAAATAGAAAAATTATAGCGTGTGAAGTTGATAAAATTCAACATGAAAAAAATCTAAAACTAAATATTGAAAATATTCAATTTAAAGACTATCCAGCAGAAGATATAAAACTTGAAGATGAAACTGTAGATATAGTTATGATGTTTAAATCTTTTCATCATGTACCAGAAGAAAATATGGCAAAAGCACTTAGTGAAATCAAAAGAGTTTTAAAACCAAATGGTTTGGTTTATATTAGTGAACCTTTACATTTAGGAGAACAAAATGCTTTAGTGGCTATTTTCCACAATGAAGAAGAGGTAAGAAAAATAGCCTTTGAACATATTAAAAAAGCTGTTGAAAATGAGGAGTTTAAACTATTTAAAGAGATATTTTTTCAAACTCCTGTTTCATATAAAAATTTTGAAGATTTTAAAACAAGACAAATGGATGTAACTCACTTAGACAAGGTTCATTCAGAAGAACTTATCCAAAAAGTAAAAAATGCTTATGAAAAACATTCAACTGGGGAAATAACATTTTTAAAACCATTTAGAGTTGATATATTACAAAAAATTTAAAGAGAGTTTATAGTTTATGACACAAATTGAATATAATGAAAAAATACTAACACTTATAGAGTGGGCAAAAGCCTATTATGTATATGATAATCCAATTGCTACAGATGAAGAATATGATAAATTAGCTAGAATTTGCTTAGCATACGAACAAGAAAATCCTCAAAACTCACATCCAAATTCACCAAATAAAAGAGTTGGTGGTTTTGTTTTGGAAGGGTTTGAAAAAGCTTCACACCTATCAAGAATGTGGTCTCAAGAGGATGTTTTTAATACTAAAGAATTAGAAGATTGGATAAATAGAGCAAAAAAAGTGAATAATAATTTGGAGTTTTATTGTGAACCTAAGTTTGATGGGGCTAGTTTAAACCTTATATATGAAAATGGTTTATTAAAACAAGCTATCACAAGAGGTGATGGAAGTGTTGGAGAAGATGTTACAAACAATGTAAAAACTATCCATTCAATACCACTTGAGATAGAAGAAAAATCTTTAATTGAAATACGAGGTGAGATTGTAATTAGAAAAAAAGATTTTCTCAAAATCAATGAAGAGAGACTACAAAACAACGAACCACTTTTTGCAAACCCAAGAAATGCAGCTTCTGGAAGTTTAAGACAACTAGATCCAAGTATAACAGCAAAAAGAAAACTATATTTCAATGTTTGGGGTGTAGGTCAAAACTCACTAAATATTAAAAAATATAGCCAAATGATGGATTTTATTTACTCTTTAGGTTTTGTTAAACCACCATTACAAACCATTACAAATGATATTGATGGTATTGAAGAGATTTACCATAAAATCATTGATTCAAGAGATAAGATAGAGATGATGCTTGATGGTATGGTTATAAAAATCAATGATATAGAAACCCAAGAAGAGTTAGGATATACAGTAAAATTTCCTAGATGGTCTTGCGCATATAAATTTCCAGCAGTAGAAAAAACTACAATAGTAAAAGATATAGTTTTACAAGTTGGACGTACAGGGGTTATCACACCTGTTGCAGTTGTTGAGCCAACACTTATAGATGGTTCAACTGTAGAAAGAGCAACTCTACACAATTTTGATGAGATTGAAAGACTTGATTTAAAACTAAATGATGAAGTTATTATTATAAAAAGTGGAGATATCATCCCTAAAATCACAAAAGTTTTTTATGATAGAAGAGATGGAAATCAAATCAATGTATCTCGCCCTACTTCATGCCCAACTTGTCAAAGTGAAGTTTTAGATGAAGGAACAATGATAAAATGCCAAAACTTAGATTGTCCAAGTAGAGTTGTAAACTCAATAATCTATTTTGCGTCTAAAAACTGTATGAATATAGATGGTTTAGGAAATAAAATTGTTGAGTTATTAGTAAAAGAAAAAAAGATATTTGATATTTTAGATTTATACTCTTTAAAATATGAAGATTTAGAAAACCTTGAAGGTTTTAAAGAGAAAAAAATAAACAATCTATTGACTGCAATAAAAAATACAAAAGGTACACAACTTCATAGAATCATAAATGCCCTAGGAATAGAACATATAGGTGAAGTTGCCTCAAAACAGATCTGTTTAGAGTTTGGTTTAAATGTTATTAATATAGATTTTGATTCTTTAGTTGCTCTTGATGGTATTGGTGAACAAATGGCAAACTCTTTTTGTGAATTTATGAGAGTAAACAAAGAGCTTGTTTTAAAACTTTTTGAGATAATAAATCCTGAAGTTGAAGAGAAAAAAGAGGTTTTAGAAAACCCTTTTAAAGGTACAACTGTAGTCTTAACTGGAACTATGAGTAAAAGTAGAGGTATCATAAAAAAAGATTTAGAAGCTTTAGGTGCAAAAGTTAGTTCTAGTGTATCTAAAAAAACTGACTATGTAATCTATGGGGAAGAAGCCGGTAGTAAATACGACAAAGCAATTGAACTTGGTGTCAAAACCCTAACAGAAGATGAGATGAATAAGTTATTATAACTTATTTTATCTCCAAATGATTAATATCTATACAAAACGTAACAATCTAATCACACTAAATTAATCACTATATATTAAAAATGTTACCATTTTATATACTTTTTATATATTATAAATTAAATTAATAAATAAGCTTAATTTTTCTCTTTTATTATTTTATAATAACTATTGACAAAAAAGAAAAAGGGAAGAATAACAATGAGTAATGAGATTAGAAGAGAAAAGTCATTGACTATGACAATGTTAATGACTCCTGATAAAGCTAACTTTTCAGGTAAAAATGTACATGGTGGTGAGATTTTAAAAATGTTAGACCATGTTGCATATGCTTGTGCAGCAAGATATACAGGGATGTATGCTGTGACTTTATCAGTAGATATGGTACTATTTAAAAATCCAATTAAAATTGGTTCATTAGTAACTTTCCATGCGTCTGTTAACTATACAGGTAGAACATCAATGGAGATTGGTATCAAAGTTATCTCAGAGGATATTAAAGATCATACATTGAAAAATACAAATGTATGTTACTTTACGATGATTGCTATGGACGAAAATGGAAAAACAACACCAGTTCCAAAATTAGAGCCAGAAACAGAGGATGAGAAAAGAAGATACAATGATGCTATCAAAAGAAGAGAGATGAGAATGGCATCAAGACACGCTAAATAAATTTTTGCTTTGTAGTTTTATATCAAAGGGGAGATTTTAATAATTTCCTCTTTTTTATTTGTATATTATTTTAAATATTTAATAAAAAGTTAAACTCTAATTTCATCAATATTAATTTCTGATTTTTGCCATTATAATCTTTTCTATATTTTGTTTCATATGATTTAAACCCCATAGATTTATATAATTCATAAACATTTTTATTTGTTTCAAACACTGCTAGTTTAATCTCTTTGGGGATAAATTCTTTTAATGCAATATTAATCATAACCATCATAATCTCTTTACCTAATCCCATGCCCCGATATTTTTTATCAAGTATCACATGTCCTATATGTGGTTCATCATCATTTGGCATAAAATATATATTTGAATAACCGATAATTTTTTCATTGAGTAAAAATACAGTTGGGAAATATCTTTTTTTATGAGTTTCTTTTAGTTGTTCATAATCTAAAGGATATTTAGCATTAGGAAACATATAAAATAGCACTTGTTTATTTTCGGGCAATTTACAAATTGATAAAAAATCATTTTTATTAGCAGTTCTATATTGTAAATTCATATTTTTTACTTTTGTCTAAATTTTATGAATTGTCTATAAAAGATAAATAAAAAATCAAGAGTTGACTCTCTTGATTTTTTGTATATTAAGATTGTTTAGATTCAATAAACTCTTCATATGAACCTTTAAAGTCTATAATTGACCCATCAGGTTGAATTTCTATAATTCTATTTGCAAAAGCATCTAATAATTCCCTATCGTGTGATACACAAATAACAGAACCAGGATAAGCAAGTAATCCTTCACCAAGTGCAATAATTGCTTCTAAGTCTAAGTGGTTTGTAGGCTCATCAAGTATCATAAAGTTTGGTTGCTCAAGCATAATCTTAGAAAGCATCATTCTATGTTTTTCACCCCCAGAACAAGACTTAACTTTTTTCTCTTGCTCTTGACCATTAAATAACATTCTTCCAAGACAGTTTCTAATCTCAGCAATATCTGCATCTCTGTCAAAGTTTCTCAACCAATCATATAGTGTCATATCACCATCAATTATATCAGTTGCATTTTGTGGGAAATAACCATTTTGAATAGTTGCACCCCATTGAACTTCACCAGAATCTGGTTTGATATTTTCAACTAAAATTTCACAAAGAGTTGTTTTACCAATACCATTAGGTCCAATTAAAGCGATTTTATCACCTTTTTCTAAAGAAAATGATACATCATTTAATACAACTTCTCCATCATATGATTTAGAAATATTTTTTACAAATAAAATCTCTTTACCAACTTCTCTTTTTTGTCTAAAGATAATAGAAGGGTCACGTCTGCTTGAGATTTGGATTGATCCCATATCAAGTTTATCTAGTTGTTTTTGTCTTGAAGTTGCTTGTTTTGCTTTTGAAGCATTTGCTGAGAATCTAGCGATGAATTTTTCTAACTCTTCTTTCTCTTTTTGTTTTTTGTTCATATCAGCTTGTTGTTGTTTTGCAATAACTGTAGAAGCTATATACCAATCATCATAGTTTCCAGTAAACTCTCTGATTTGTTTGAAATCTACATCTAAAATATGTGTACAAACGGCATTTAAAAAGTGTCTATCGTGAGAGATTACAACCATTGTACCATCATGGTGTTGTAGTTGATTTTCTAACCATCCAATTGTCTCAATATCAAGGTTATTTGTAGGCTCATCTAAAAATAATACATCTGGTTTTGGATATAAAACCTGTGCTAATAAAACTTTGAATTTATCTCCACCTGTATAAGCACTCATAAGCTCTTGATGTTCACTTGCAGGAAAACCTAACTCTTCTAAAATTTTTGTAATTTTTACATCATACTCATAAGTTGGATCTTCTTCAACACAAACTATCTCTAACTCTGCTAATCTATTGTTTACTTCATCAGTAAACTCTTCACTCATATAAAGTTTTTCTTTCTCTTTGATAGCATCATAAAGTCTTTTGTTTCCTAATAAAACTGTATC
>QKDL01000087.1 GCA_003252105.1 Arcobacter sp. | reverse complement strand
GCAAGCCCAATGCATGATATAGGAAAAGTAGCAATACCAGATGCCATACTAAATAAACCAGGAAGATTTGATGAGGCTGAAAGAGAGATAATGAATACACACTCTCAATTAGGATTTGATATGTTAAAACATTCAAATAGACCATTAGTAAAATGTGCAGCAACAGTTGCATATGAACATCATGAAAAATGGGATGGGACAGGATATCCAAGAAAACTAAAAGGTGAAGATATACATATCTATGGAAGAATAACAGCCTTAGCAGATGTATTTGATGCTTTAGGAAGTGATAGATGTTATAAAAAAGCTTGGTGGGATGATGAAAGAATCTTTAATCTATTTAAAGAGGAACGTGGAAAACATTTTGACCCAAAACTTATTGATATCTTTTTTGAACATTTAGATGAGTTCTTAGAAATTAGAGAAGATTTAAAAGACAAATTCTAACAAAGGATTAATATGCGAATTAAGAAAGTAGATAGTTTTACTGATATTAATTTAGATGAAGCAATAATCCTTATTAGTGGAATCTTATCACAAAGAATAATAGCAGCAGTTATAGAAGATATAGAAGATGAAATAGGCTCTTTAGATATAGATAATAAAATTAAAAATAATATAATATACAATTCAATTGAGTTACTACAAAATATTTTAAATTATTCAAATTATAAATTTATTGGAGAAGATAAAAAACAGATAAGTAAAGGGCGTTTTGTATTTGGTTTTTCAGAAGAGAAAAATAAATATTATGTTTTTGCTTCCAATGAAATTGTAAATGGTGATGAAAAAATTCTTGCAAATAAATTTGAGTTTATGAATAGCCTAGATGATGAAAGTTTAAAAAAGTATATGAAAGACGTAAGAAAAACTGGTATGCATAAACATGAATATGGAGCGGGAATAGGGCTACTAAGTATGGCCTTGAAAAATGCAGGTTATATAAACTATAATTTTAAAGAGAAAGATGGCATAAAAAATTTTAGTATTGTAACTTATATCTAATTCAAAATTTTTTGGGATTAGTTATATAAACTAAAACCCAAACTTTTTCTAACCATTTTTTTATAAGCTTTCATATGAATTTTTAACATATTAGGTATAACTTCAAGTCTACATGCATGGACAATATCCGCATATTCAGCTTTTGAGTAGATAGTTTCTCTATCCCTTGCTAGTAGTATTAGTTTATTCATATCATCATCAAGAGTGATGTCTTCTCTATCTGTTATTGCATCATACACATAAAAAAACATTTTTCTATCTTCAGGTGTCATTTGACAAGAGTCATCAAGCATTTTTAATGCAAGTTTAGATGCATATTCAATCTCTATAGGTTCAAAATTATAAGTATAAGCCCAATCATAAGCTTTTTTACAAATATCCAAAGTCCATCCTTTTTTAAAATATAGATGCAATTTTTATACCAGTGATTTATAAATTGAGATTTACAAATTATATATATAATGTAAAATATTATAATAAAAAACTAATATAAATATTAATATAATATAAAAAATTATAAAAATGAATGGAATGAAAATAGTAAATTTCGTAGTTTTGACTATATTAATTGTAAGTTTAGGTAGTTGTATGAGTGCAGAGGAAAAAAAAGCTAAAGATATAGCTGTTAAGAAGATAATTGAAGATGATAAGAAAGAAAAAGAGTTTAGAGAAAGTATGAATAGAAAAGATGATACAGACTACAGTAAATGGTAATCAGTGAAAAATAAAGGAAAGAAAATAAAAACAAAAATTTTAAATTTAATGGTATTCGGTGCATTAATTGCAGGATTATGTGGTTGTATGAGTGCAGAGGAGAAAAAAGCTAAAGATATCGTTGTAAAAAAGATAATTGAAGATGATAAAAAAGAAAAAGAAATTTTAGCAAAAATGAGAAAAAAAGATGATACAGATTACAGTCATGCTTTTGGTGATTAATAGAATAAATTGAGCTTAGGAGTTTATCTCTCCCAAGATTCTAAAGATTTAATTTCTCTAACTCTTTTTCTAAAAATTGATTTGTTTTTCTTTTTTGTAGATATGCAAAAAGTACGATAAATATTATTGCGATACCAAAAGTAAATAAAATACCTAGAATTATTAAAACAAATAAAATAAGTACATAAAACTGTTGAAGTTCTCCATCTATTGCTAGATTGAAACCTTTATTTGTTTTATTAAGAATGATAGATAAATTATATTTTAGAATTGAGGTTTTGAACCCTTCTAAAGTGATTGTCTCATCCATATCTTTTATATTATTTTCAGAGTGGTCTTTAATCAATTCTTTTATATTTGCTTCAATTGTAGTTTTGTCTTTTTGTGTTTTTAACTCTTTTCTTATACCTACGTCAAATAAACCCATTTTTGTCCTTGTCTTTTTTATAGTATAGCAAAAATGTTAATGAAAGTTTAATTTAGCATGAATAGAATTTGTCTAATTAGAAATAAATTAAGATAATAAGCCTAAGGCAAAATGCCTTAGTACTTATAATTATACGTGATCACCTTCGATTTCATCTGAGTAATCAGCTGCTGCCATTCTTGCTAATTGTCTATATCTGTATTGAGCATCTTTTTTGTTTTGCTCTAGTAAGAATTGTGCATGTTCTGGGTTTAGTTTTTTAAGCGATCTATATCTATTTTCATTTAATAAGAATTGCTCATATTTTTCCCAGTTTGGTTTTTTACCAAATATTTTGATTGGGTTTTCACCTTTTTCAATTTTTCTTGGGTCAAATGTATAGATTGGCCAATATCCACACTCAGTTGCTAAAGAACCTTGATCAACAGATTTCATCAATCCACCTTGAATACCATGTGCGATACAAGGAGAATAAGCGATAACTAATGATGGTCCATCATACTCTTCTGCTTCTTTAAGTGCTTGTGCAACTTGTTTTTGGTTTGCTCTTGAGTTAACTTGTGCAACATAAATGTTTCCATAAGTCATAGAGATATAACCTAAGTCTTTTTTAGCATTTGGCTTACCATCATTTGTAAAGTCTGCAATAGAACCAGTTCTTGCTGCTTTTGAAGATTGTCCACCTGTATTTGAGTAAACTTCTGTATCAACAACAAGCATATTTACATTTTCACCAGTTGATAATACGTGGTCAACCCCACCATAACCGATGTCATATGCCCAACCATCTCCACCGATGATCCATTGTGATTTTCTAACAATATATTTTTTAAGTGTTAATAAATCTTTAACACCTGGTAAATCTTGGTTAGCTTCTAATTGTGGAACCAATTTATCTCTAATCTCTTGAGTTTTAACTCCATTAGATCTATTTTCTAACCACTCTTTATATAATACTTTAAGAGGATTTGTTACATCTTCTATAGTATCTTTCATAATATTACCAATTCTATTTCTGATAGTTTCATTTGCTGCATGCATACCATATCCAAACTCAGCAGTATCTTCAAATAATGAGTTAGCCCATGCTGGACCTTCACCTTTTGCATTTTTAGTATAAGGTGTTGAAGGAGCAGATGCAGAATAAATTGATGTACATCCAGTAGCATTTGCAACCATCATTCTATCACCAAACATTTGAGTAGCTAGTGTGATATATGGAGTTTCACCACATCCTGGACATGCAGAGTGGAACTCAAATAATGGTTTAGCAAATTGTGAACCTTGTACAGATGATTTATCAACTAAATAATCTTTATATGTTACATCATTGAATAAATAGTCGGCATTTACTTGTTCTTGATTCGATTCTTCTACTTCATAAGGTACCATTTTAAGAGATTTCTCTTTTGTAGGACAAATATCAACACAAACATTACATCCTGTACAGTCCATAATAGAAACTTGAAGTTTATATTTAAGTCCTTGGTCTTTAGTTCCTTTTGCTTTTGCATCTAAAGATTTAGCTTTTACAGTTTCAGGAGCATTTTCAAACTCTTTTTCATCCATTAAAAATGGTCTAATAACTGCATGTGGACATTCAAATGCACATTGGTTACATTGGATACATGTATCATCATTCCATTGAGGTACCATTGTAGCAATAGCTCTTTTTTCATATTTAGTAGAACCATTTTCAAATGTTCCACCTTCCATCCCAAGATTTACAATAGAAGAAACTGGTAATTCATCACCTTTTGCAGCATTAACAATTTTTGCAAAGTTTTCAACATATTCAGTACCTTTGTATTTAGAGTTAATAACTAAAGCACCACCCTCTAAAGATGACCAAGCTGAATCAACTGGAACTTCAACTAATCCATCAGCACCTGCATCAATAGCATTGAAGTTCATTTTTACAATCTCTTCACCTTTATTTCCATATGCTTTTTCTGCATACTCTTTCATATAATCTTTAGCTTGTTCATAAGGGATAATATCCGCAAGTTTAAAGAATGCTGCTTGCATAATAGTATTTGTTCTAGTTCCTAGTCCAATATCTCTTGCTAATTTAGTTGCATTGATGATATAAAACTTAACATCTTTATCAGCTAAGATTTTTTTAACTCTATCCGGAATTCTTTTTACAATATCTTCAGCAGAATAAATAGAGTTAAGTAAGAATGTACCACCATCTTTAATTCTATCAATTACTTCATATTGCTCTAAATATACCTCTTTTGAACATGCAATGAATCCAGGATTTGATACTAGATATGTTGATCTAATAGGATTTTTACTAAATCTTAAATGCGATCTTGTATAACCACCTGATTTTTTTGAATCATATGCAAAATATGCTTGTGCATATAGGTCTGTTTTGTCACCAATAATTTTAACAGAGTTTTTATTTGCTCCAACAGTACCATCAGCTCCAAGACCATAGAATAAACACTCATTAACATCTTCAACAACAGATACATTTTCACCAACTTCAATAGAAGTAAATGTAACATCATCATTGATACCAACAGTAAAATGGTCTTTTGAGTTATCAGATGCTAAGTTATCATATAAAGCAATAATTTGGTTAGGTGGAACATCTTTTGAAGATAATCCATATCTTCCACCAATAATTTTTGGTTGTTTCTTTTGACCATAGAATAATGCTTTAACATCTAAGTATAGAGGCTCACCTAAACTTCCAGGTTCTTTTGTTCTATCAATTACACAAATTCTTTCAACAGAATCAGGTAATACATCCATAAAGTATTTTGCGCTAAATGGTCTGAATAGATAAACTGTTAATAAACCAACTTTTCTACCTTCAACTTTTCTTAGGTAGTCAATTGTCTCTCTAATTGCTTCATTAACAGAACCCATTGCAACAATAATATCTGTAGCTTCTGGATCACCATAATATGTAAATGGTTTATAATCTCTTCCTGTAACTTTTGATATCTCTGCCATATAGTCATTTACAATATCTGGTACAGCATTATAAAATTTATTTGATGCTTCTCTTCCTTGGAAATAGATATCATCATTTTGTGCAGTACCTCTTGTAATTGGAGATTCTGGATTTAGTGATGTATCTCTAAATTTTTGAACAGCTTCTTTATCTAAAAGTCTATCAAATACATCATAATCCATAACTTCCACTTTATTGATTTCGTGTGAAGTTCTAAATCCATCAAAAAAGTGTAGGAATGGAACTCTTCCCTTGATAGCTGATAAGTGAGCTACCCCTCCAATATCCATAACTTCTTGAACTGAACCAGTTGCAAGCATAGCAAAACCTGTTGTTCTTGCACTCATAACATCTTGGTGGTCACCAAAAATTGATAATGCATGAGCTGCTAATGCTCTTGCCGATACATGAATAACACCTGGTAAAAGTTGACCAGCAACTTTATACATATTTGGTATTTTTAATAATAAACCTTGTGAAGCAGTATATGTAGTAGTTAATGCTCCAGCTTGTAAAGAACCGTGAAATGTACCAGCAGCACCAGCCTCTGATTGCATTTCGATTACTTTTACAGTTGAACCAAAAAGGTTCTTTTTCCCTTGAGTTGCCCATTTCTCAGTATTATCTCCCATCTGAGATGATGGAGTAATTGGGTAAACCCCAGCTACTTCAGTAAATGCATATGAAACATATGCTGCAGCTTCATTTCCATCCATAGTAGCAAATTTTTTTGTCATGTCTTTCCCTTCTTTCACATATTAGTCTATGAGTACAAAATAGTAATTAAACTAAACTTATATCTACTTGAATATTGATTAAAATAAGTAAATATTAATTAATCTTTTTTCAATTCTGTTACTATAAGACAAAGCACTATATAGTGGTAATCATATGTCAATTTAAGAATTGAATTATAAGCATATGTCAATTTAAAAAGCTAAGAGAATATGATAAGTAAAACTTATAAAGATTAGCTAATTGAAAGCTCTTTTATAAGTTTTACAGCTTCTAAAGGATTTTTTACGATATACGAAGTATGTTCTTTTAATGTTTCTTCTTTTCCATAACCACAAAGTACACCTACTGAATTAATACCTGCACTGTTTGCTGCAATTAAATCAAGTTCAGTATCACCTATCATCCAAATATCACATGTTTTTTTAACATTCATTAAATCTAATGTTTTGTGAATTGGTTCAGGGTGTGGTTTAGGGTTTTGCACATGTTCTCTGCCTGTAACATATTCAAAATGATGCATGATTTGCATGTGCTCAAGTAGTTCTTGACTGTATAATCCAGTTTTTGTTGTTACTATAGATAGCCTTGCAAAGGTATTAGCAAATTCTATAGCTTCTTTTGCAAACTCTAAAAGTTCTGTTTGCTGTTTTGAAATTTTTCTATATCTTTCTTTATAAGCTTCAACATAATCCCAAACTAGTTCTTTTTCAACTCCAAGTTCCAGATACATAATATCTAAAGGATGTCCGATTAAAGATTTTATATCTTCATCACTACCTTTAAAATCAAATTTCATTTTTTCAAAAGTATGATTAAATGTAGAAACAATGGCATCTGTAGAGTCTATTAAAGTTCCATCTAAATCAAAAAGTATAATTCTTTCCACTATATAAACCGTCCATTTTTAATATTTTCTTAGTTTATTATAATCTTGTTTATATACAAGTTTAGAAAAAAAATTAGTTTTAGTCTGGTTTTATCCAATCTTTTTGATTATGCCAAATTCCAATAAAACTTGGTTTTACATTTTTTATATTTTTATTTACAGTTGTAATTGAGTTTGGAATATATAAAAATAGATATGGTACATCATCTGCTATTTTTTTATATAGTTTTTTATAGTATTTTGAAAGTTCATCTCTATTTATTGTTACTTCTGCTTTTTCAATTAATTCATCAACTTCTTCATTTCTATATCCTACAAGATTAAAACCACCTTTTACATCTTGACTTGAATGCCAAAGTGGTTTTGCATCTGGAACTAAAGCAAGTCCCCATCCAAGAAGTATAGCATCAAAATTTCTTGGAGTTACAATAGTATTTAAAAATGCTTGCCATTCCATTACTCTGATTTTCATTTTTATCCCAGCACGTTCTAGTTGATATTGAATAATCTCTGCTGCATTTCTTCTTGTAGGGTTACCAGTATTTGTTATAACTTCAAAAGTAAAAGGATTTTTTTCATCATATCCTACTTCTTTTAAAAGTTGTTTTGCTTTTTTTATATTATATTCTAGATTTTTTACTTTTTCATTATAAGCAAAAGTTTTAGGTAAAAAAGGACCATTACAAATTGTTCCATGACCAAAAAATAAAATATCAATAAGTTCTTGTCTATTTATTGCATGGGATAAAGCTTGTCTAACTCTAATATCTTTAAATTTCTCTTTTCTAAGATTAAATCCTAAATAAGTGTAGCTATTGCTAGGTTTTTCAACAATAGAATAAAAATTTTTGAAATTTGAATCAAGTTGTCTCTCTATTTGTAGTGGATCTAAAGAAGAAACATCAAGTTTATGTTGTTTTTGGTACAAAAATTCTGTATTTGGATCAGGGATATAAGTAAATTTCATTTTATCAATTTTTGGTTTTCCCTCAAAATAGTTTTCATTTGCATTCAAAACTATATCTTTGTTGATTTCAAGTTTTTTAATTTTATATGAGCCAGTACCAATCGGCTCTTTATTAAAAAAACTTGACATAATATCTTTTTCATCTTTTAAAATATGCCAAGGTAAAATACTTAGTGTCCAAATATCTAAAGCTTTAAAATATGGTTTTTTGTATTCAACTTCGATTGTATAATCATCTATTTCTTTTACACTTTTTACTAATAAAAAGTTTGTTTTTAAAGGTGTAAAGATTTTAGGACTCATTACAGTATTGTATGTAAAAAGTACATCTTTTGCAGTAAATTTCTTACCATCATGCCAAAGCACGTTTTTTCGTAGAGTAAATTGAAGTTTTGTATCTGTTAAAAATTTATAATCTTTTGCTAATTCTGTTTTGATTTTTCCATCTTTGTCATAAGTTAATAGCCCATTAAAAAGCCAACCTGATACACTACTACTAGCAGAATCTGCTGGAAGAATAGGGTTTAGTTTACTAGGACTTGAACTCATTGAAAGTTCTAATGTACTGGCATTCAAAAAAATGAAAAATGAAAAATGAAAAATGAAAAATATGATAAATCGTTTCATGGGGATATTGTAATATGTTTTTATAAAAAAGTGCATAAAAAAAGGGACAACTTTTGTTGCCCCTTTGTAGAAAATAAATTTTGTAATAAAAGCGTAGATTATCTTTTTGAGAATTGAGTAGATTTTCTCGCTTTTTTCTTTCCGTATTTTTTTCTTTCAACAGATCTTGCATCTCTTGTTAATAAACCATAAGGTTTTAAGATAGCTCTGAATTGCTCATCAAAAGCAACTAATGCTCTAGAAATACCATGTCTAGCAGCATCAGCTTGTGCAGAGTAACCACCACCAAGTGTTTTTACTATTACATTTACTGAAGTGTCTTGTTTAGCTACTTCTAGTGGTTGCATAACTCTTTTTTTAACTGCTTCGTGTCCACCTAACCATGCATCTAAAGTTTGACCATTGATTATAAGTTGACCATTTCCATTTTCTAGCCATACTTTTGCTATAGCTGTTTTTCTTCTACCTGTTGCATATACTTTTGCCATTAGTCTTATCCTTTAATTTGCGCAGTGTGTGGATGCTCGCTACCTGCGTATACTTTTAATTTTTTTAACATAACTTTTCCAAGTTTAGTTTTAGGTAACATACCTCTTGTAGCTAATTTATAAAGCTTTTCAGGATTTTTTTCTAACATATCAGACATTTTGTGAGTTTTAGTACTTCCAAAGTATCCTGAGTGTGTAAAATAGTTTTTATCTTCTAATTTCGCACCAGTAAATTTTGCTTTAGATGCATTGATGATAATTACGTTATCTCCACAATCTACATGAGGAGTGTATGAAGGCTTATGTTTACCTCTTAATAGTGTTGCAACTTCAGTAATAATTCTACCAAAAATTTTATCTGTTGCATCTACTACTATCCAATCTCTTTCGATTTCGTTAGCTTTTGCCATTTGAGTAAATTTCATTTATTTTCTCCGATTTAATTAATGAGGTGGAATAATAGTGTAGTTATGCTTAATCATAACTTAAATTAAGTAAAATTTAATTTTTTTATTCTATATTGATAATAAATTCAGAGCCTACATCAAGTTCACTCTTTATTTCTAAGTCAAAACCATGAAGTTTTAAGATTGAGTGTACAATAAAAAGACCTAAACCTAAAGAGTTATTCCAACCATTTCTAGATACTCTATAGAACTTTCTATTTATTTTCTTCAAATCTTTAGGAGAAATTCCAATACCTTTATCAACAACAGATATTGAACTTTGTGATAATTTTACTACAATTTCATTGTCTGAATATTTTAATGCATTTTCAATCAAGTTTGTAACTGCCATAGAAAAAAGAGTTTCATCAACATTTATTTTAAAATCCTCACCCTCTATATGTATCTCCCTATCTGTATATTTATCTTTTAAATCTGAAATCACTTGTTCACACAAAGGTTTTATTAAACATTCGTGAGTCATTATTTGTTGTTTACCCTCTTCAAGTTTTAGAGTTAATCTTAGTTTGTCTATTATTTGAGACATTTTATTACCATTTGAGAAAATTTTACTTAAAAACTTTTTCTTCATAGGTTCAGGTAAATCTTCATCATTTATAATAGTCTCTGTATAACCTAAAATAACTGCAATAGGATTTTTAAATTCATGAGAAATAGCTGAAATAATCTCATCTTTTTGTTTATTTGCAACTTTCAACTTTGCTGTTTGTTTTGACCTTTGTTTATCTCTTTTTGAAAGTTTTAATGCAACTTTATTTAATAATCTTGTGATTTTGTTAAACTCTTCAGAAAAATCTGAATAGATTTCATAATTTGGTTTTTTATCACTAAGCTTAACTAAATACTCAAGTATAGCATTGGTTTCATTTTTGATTTTTATACTTAAAAAATATGTAAATAAAAATGCACCAATTATAAATACAGCAATAAAACCAATAATCTGATATATAAGTTTTGTAAAATTATCAGTAATTTTGTCTGTATAATCTGCAAGTCTAAGAAAATAAATATGGTCATCAATAACTATTTTTTTAGCTACATACAAAAGTTCTTGGTCTAAAGTGTGAGAGTATCTTATAGATTTTCCATATCCTTCATATTTTGCATGAACTATTTCATATCTATTTGAATGATTTTCCATATTTTCTCTATCTTTATCACTATCTGCAACAACTACTCCATCTTCATCAATAATGGTAATTCTAAGTCCAGTTTTCCCTTTGAAAGTTTTGATTATGTAATCAAGATTATCAAAAGAGTTCATAAGTATAGAGATTGAATCAATATTTTGTGATAAATTTTTTTCTATTTGGTCTAAATATATATGTTTCGACCAGAAATATGTAGTAGTACTAAGTGCAATTAAAATTAGAAAAAATATTAAAGAAAAGGTTCTAAGAAAAAGTTGGTGTATTTTTAACAAAATAAGTAACCTTCTCCTCTTACAGATTTTATATATTCTTTTTTATTGTCAGGATCAATTTTTGCTTTTAATCTTTTTATTGCAACATTTACTGTTTTTAATTTTTTATCATATGAGTCTTCCCATACTGCTTCAAGTAGATGTTCTCTTGTCATTAAGATATCTTTATTTTTCATAAACTCTAATAATAAATCATGTTCAAGATGGGTTAAATCTATCGCATCTTCATCAATATAAAATTTTTTGTTTAAGGCTTTATATGTGATATCTCTAACTCTTAATATATCAACCTCTTTAGTTGATCTTTTTATTACAGCATTTATTCTAGCTAATAACTCTTTTATATTAAAAGGTTTAGTTATATAATCATCTGCATGGGATTCAAAACCTTCTAAAATATCTTCATCTCTATCTTTTGCAGTAAGGTAAATCACAGGGATATTATACCCTTGTTCTTTGATATCATTTATAAAAGTTGTTCCATCTAGTCCAGGCAGATTCCTATCCATTATTATTAAATCAATTTTTTCTTCATCAAATATTTTTTTTAATCTATCATTAGCACTTAAAAAACCAACTGTTTCATACCCTTCTTTTTGTAAGGTATACTCTAAAAGTTCTAAAATATCCTCTTCATCTTCTACGATTAAAATTAATTTATCACCCATTATATTCTCATTCTTTATGTAGTTTATTTTCTATCTCTTCTTTACTGTCAGATATCTTTTTACTTTTTCTATCGTCTTCATATTCTATTACAGTATCTTTAGAGATTTTAATTACACCAGGAGAGAATTTAATTGCAAAAATTCTAAAAATAAAGAATATAAAAATAACAAAAAGTAAGAATAGTATAGTAAAATAATCTTTATTAGCTTGGGATGTATTTATGATTACATCCCTAATTAAAAAGATAATAAAGATATCTATAACAAAACGAAGTCTTAACTTTTCATTTTTAATAAAGTCAGAAATCATCTTAACGACTTCCATGATAACGATAAATTCCAACATCAAAACAATTGCTTGATGAAATTTATAACCAGACATTACAACTATTAGAAATATAACACTTGCCGCTAGCACTTCATAATTAGTGCTAAAATATTTTTTAATGTTTAATATTGCTCTTTTCATGGCAGTATTATATCATAATTAAGATTGTCCTATCTCTCCACCCATCTTAGCAAAAACTAAAAGGCTTGCAATTGATGCAGCTCTATCAGCAACTTTTTCTAATCTTCTTAAAGCACTCATTATCTCAAAATAATCTTTTGATAACTCTTGTTTTTTTGTAATTAGTTTTAAAAGGTTTTTACTAACCATTGCATATAAGTCATCAGTTTTATCTTCTTCAACACAAACTTTTTGATAGTTTTGTTCTAATGAAGCTTCATCTTCTATTTTAATCATTGCAATTGAAAGTATTAAGGCTTCATTTGCTGATTTTAATAAAGGTATCGTATATTCTAAAATATCTTTTTTATTTAAATCATTTGTAAAAGCTTTTTTAAATTGTTTAATAAACATTCTAGCATTTGCTGCAACTCTTACCACTTCGTTAGTTATTTTTAAATAAGCAACCATCAATCTCAAATCTTTTGCTTCAGGTGAATATAAAGCAAGTGTCTTAACAATAATATTGTCAATTTCATTCGATTTTTCCGATACCTTTGCTATTGATAATGAGATATCTTTCATCATTGACATATCATTTTCTTTTAAAGCAGATAAAGCTATTTTATTAGTCTGAATTACATTTTGACCAATCTCATATACTTCATCTTTAATTTTATTTATATTTTCCTCATATGGTTTTAACATTATCCAAACCTTCCTGTAATATAATCTTCTGTTTTTTTATTTGTAGGATTTACAAAAATAACTTCTGTTTCATCATACTCAATCAATTTTCCTAAGTGGAAAAATGCTGTATAGTCTGCAACTCTTGCTGCTTGTTGCATATTGTGTGTAACTGTGATAATTGTATATTTCTTTTTTAATTCTAACATCAAAGCTTCGATTTTTTCAGTTGAAATTGGGTCTAGTGCTGAAGTTGGTTCATCCATTAAAATAACTTCTGGTCTAACTGCAATAGTTCTTGCGATACAAAGTCTTTGTTGTTGCCCACCAGATAAAGATGTACCTGGTTCATTTAATTTATCTTTTACTTCTTCCCAAAGTCCAGCATCAATCAATGATTTCTCAACTAAATCATTACAATCTTTACCTTTTTTAACTTGACCATGTTTTAGTGGAGCATAAGCAACATTATCATAAATAGATTTAGGGAATGGATTTGGTTGTTGGAAAACCATACCTACTCTTTTTCTAACACTTACTTCATCTACATCTTTATCATAGATATTTTTGTTATCAATTACAACTGAACCATCAATTCTAACTGAGCTAATTAAATCATTCATTCTATTTAAACATCTTAAGAATGTTGATTTACCACAACCTGATGGTCCAATTAAAGCGGTAATTTTATTTTCATATAATGGTACAGTAATATTATGTAAGGCATGGTGCTCACCATACCAAAGATTTAATTCATTTACATCAACTTTAATACTATTTTTATCTGACATTTGGTTTCCTTTTACCATTTTACTTCATATTTTTTTCTAAGATATATTGCTAAAGCATTTAGTGAAATAAGTACTGTTAAAAGTACCATAATCCCTGCTGCTGTTTTTTCTATATACATTCTTTCTGGCATCCCTGCCCAAGTAAATAACTGTGCAGGCATAACTGTTGCTGCATGCAATACTGAATCTGGTGAATCAGGAATAAATGCAATCATACCAATAATAATTAGAGGTGCTGTTTCCCCCATTGCTTGTGCAAGACCAATAATTGAACCAGTTAATATCCCTGGAAAAGCAAGAGGCAATACATGGTCTCTTGTTACTTCAATTTTTGTAAGTCCTAAACCATAACCAGCTTGTCTAATTGAATCAGGAACTGCTCTTAATGCTGCTCTTGAACTTACAATTATAATTGGTAAAGTCATAAGTGCTAATGTTAAACCCCCAACAAGAGGTGAACTTCTTGGTAATCCAAAAAGATTAATAAATATAGCTAAACCTAATAAACCAAAAAGAATAGATGGTATTGCTGCTAGGTTATTTATATTTACTTCAATTGTTTGTGTAAATTTATTATCATCTGCAAATTCTTCAAGATAAATTGCTGTCATAACACCAATTGGAAAAGCAAATAGCATTGTAATAATCAAAGTAAAAATTGAACCTATTACAGCTGAGTTTAAACCTGCAAACTCAGGAATTTTTGAATCACCATTTGTAAAGAATATTTTATTAAATCTAAGTTCAATTTCATTGTTAGCTTTCATCTCATCAACTAAAGCTCTATCTTTATTTTTCAATCTATAATAATGACCTTTTAAATATTGATCAACTTGGTCATCAGATAAAGCCCATTTGTAAACAGTTTTACCCATTAATGATGGATCCTCTTCTACATGTTTAGGAATCTCTCTTAACCAAGCCCTTGATACAACTCTTAAATATTTTTTATCAATTGCATTTCTTGTATTTTTGATAGTATTTTCATTATATGTTACAGGAACATGTAAATATGCTTGTTCAAAAGCAGGTGTCCCTTTTGAAATAATATCATATAAAAAGAATGCCAAAAAGGCGATTGAAAAGATTAATGAACCTAGTGTAAACTTCTTAAATCTTTTAGAACTTCTATGTCTACCTTTTAAAGTTGGATCATAAAATGGATTGTTTTGTTGATTTTTGTTTTTTCTTTTAATCATAATGTATTCACTTTATATTTTTCTTTAAATTTTCTAATCATCATTAATGAAATGATGTTAAGAATTAGAGTAACCACAAATAAAGTTAAACCTAATGCAAACGCAACCAATGTTTCAGGAGAGTTAAATGCTTGGTCACCAACTAAAGCATCAACAATTCTTACTGTAACAGTAGTCATATCTTCTAGTGGGTTAAATGATAGGTTTGGTCTAAGACCTGCTGCCATAACAACAATCATTGTTTCACCAATTGCTTTAGAAAAACCAAGTAGTGTAGCTGAAATAATACCTGGTAATGCAGATGGAAGAACAATATTTTTTATTGTTTCACCTTGAGTCATACCAAGACCTAAAGAGGCTTTTCTTTGAGAATCTGGTACAGCTTTGATTACGTCATCACTCAAAGATGAAATAACAGGTATAATCATAATTCCCATTACAACACCTGATGCTAATGCTGAGTTAAAAGTAGCTTCAAGCCCAAAGAAATCTGCTATTTTAACCACAAGTGGAGCAACTGTAATTGCAGCAAAGAAACCATAAACAACTGTTGGGATACCAGCAAGTATCTCTAATATAGGTTTTAAATAATCTCTTACTTTATGGCTTGCATATTCACTCATATAAATTGCACTACCAAGACCAACAGGTACCGCAACTAGCATTGCAATCAATGTAATCATAAATGTTCCAGCAAAAATTGGAACAGCTCCAAACTGACTACCTACTTGACCTGGAGACCAGATTGTTCCAGTTAAGAAGTACCAAAAACTTCTTAATTCAAAAAAGCCTATTGCTTCAAAAAGAATAGAAAACAATATCCCAAATGTTGTCAAAATAGAGATAGTTGAAGCCATAATTAACATTGATTTAATCAATTTTTCTTTTATTATTGTAGATTTGTTTTTAGATTCAAATGAATGCAAAATTATACCTTTGACTAAATTTTACGAAATTCTATTTTAATCTGATTACAATATGGTTACACAATGATTGTAGCACCCAGTGGGTGGTCATTTAGTTTAGATGCCTTTTTTATATCACCTAGTTTAGAATTGAAACCATCTAGTGTACTAGTAGTAATTAGTTGAATAATTGCACAACTTACAGAGAGTAGTTTAAATTTTCTTGTTGTGCCAAATCTATCTTTTCCTAGCATATATTTGTTTTTTATATCTTCTTCGTTATATAAACTAATTGCATCATTTTTAAATTCATCTTGTATTGATTTTATTAAATTAAAAATTTCAATATAATCTTTTTTTACAAAAATAGCTACAAAATCATCACCTCCAATATGGGCAATAAAACCATCTTTTGATATTCTTTTTTGTAAAATTTCAGCAAACATTAAAATCGCACGGTCACCTTGTCTAAATCCATATTGGTCATTAAAAGGTTTAAAGTCATTAAAATCAAAATAAATAATTTGTGAATCCATTTGACTCTCAAATATATTATCAATAAACTTTTCTAATTGATTATTACCAGGAAGTTTAGTTAGTGGATTTTTATTCTCTGCAATCTCTAAATTTCTTTTATATGAAAGCGATAAAAGATTATTCAAGTTAATAAAACCATAATATTTATCATGTTTTGTTACAAATATACCTTTTGAGTCACTTTGCATACTAAATAATTCTAAAGCTTTATCTATACCCCATGTGATATCAATTTGAATAACGGGTTCTATAAAGGTTCTAAGTTTTGACTTATATGAACTATTTTGTGCTAAAGATAGACCATATTGAGAATAAGAGATACCTTTAATATCAACTTCATAAATAGCACCTAAGATTTTTTTATTGTTATCTATTATTGGTACAAAAGTATTGTATCTATTTTTTTTAAAATAGACGAAAAGATCATGTAAAGTTGTATTTATATTTAACGGTTCAACTTTATCAATATATGCTTTGTCAATTAAATTATTATATAAACCTCTTTTATCAGATTTTGCTAAATCTTTTATATGTGTATATCTTTTTTCTATTTTATTTATATCAGTTGTGGGTTCACTGACTAAATATCCTTGAATATAATCAAACTTTAATTCTTTACATACATAATATTCATCTACGGTTTCTATACCTAAAGCTATAACTTTTTTATTCATTGTATGTGCTAAATTTACTATTGTTGAACAAAAAATTCTTTTTTTTGGATTTGATTTAATATCATGAATAAAGTATCTATCTATTTTTACATAATCTACTTGTGCTATATAAATCAAGGATAAATCTGTAGTTTGACTACCAAAATTATCAATTGAGATATTAAAATCATTTTCTCTAAATGTAGGGATTAAAAAATTTGATAAACTTTGATCAGAAATTGTATCTTGTTTTGTTACTTCCATATAAATAGTGGAAGCTCTCATTGATAAAGTTCTTACTATATCATTATATTTTTCAATGTTAAAAACTTTATCATTAATTATTCTATTATCAAGATTATAAAATAATTTAAGATTTTCAACTTCTATAAATTTGAACTTTTTTAATGCTTTATGAAAAAGAACTAAATCTATATCAACTATTTTTTTTTGTTTGAAATATGAATCAAACATTGATAAAATAGTATTAAATCCTAAACTTTCATTATTTCTTAAAAGTGTCTCAACTGCAAATGTTTTTCCAGTATAGATATTTACTATTGGTTGAAAGGCAAAGTCAATTTTGTCAACTTCAAGTTTTGTTGACATTTTGTAGATCCTCTTTTTGTAGATTTGTCTATAGCTTTTTATCTCTCATGTTCGCTTTGACAGATAAAAAGCTATAGATAAATCTACTTAGAGAAGAGGTTAAAATAACCTCTTCGTAAGTAATTATTTATGTTTTAAATCATCTTTAGAAAGTTTTTTTGCACTCATAACTGCTTTTCTAATAGCTGTTCTATCTGCATCTGGTAATGGAATTAAACCGATTTCAGAAAGGATACCATTTTTACCAATCATGTTTTCAGACATAAACATTTCAACATATTTATCCATAGCTGGAACATCTTTTTTATGTGAATTTTTTACATAGAAAAATAAAGATCTAGATACAGGATATTTAGCTGATGAAATATTTTCTGGAGTTGGAGCAATACCATTGATTGTAGCACCAGATAATTTATCTTCATTTTCTTCTAAGAAAGAGAATCCAAAAATTCCGAATGCATCTTTGTTTTTAGTTAATTTTTGAACGATAATGTTATCATTTTCTCCTGATGGTACATAAACACCGTCAGTTCTAATTACAGAGTATTTTTTATATTTTTTGTTAGCTTTTTCGTCAGCTTTGTAAAGATCTGTATATGCTGCCATTTTTTTGAATGTATGTTGCATTACTAATTCTTCGAAAGCATCTCTTGTTCCAGAAGATTTTGGTGGTCCATAAACAATAATTTCTCTGTTTGGTAATGAAGCATCAATATCAGACCATTTTTTGTATGGGTTTTTGATTAATGATTTACCATCTTTAGAAGGTACTTCTTCAGCAACTGCTAAAGCTAAGTTTTCTCTTGAAATATTAAATGCACCGTTTGCTTTATCTTGTGCAAATGCAATACCATCATATCCAATTACAGATTCAGTAATATCAGTAACACCATTTTTTTCACATAAATCAAACTCTTTAGTTTTCATTCTTCTTGATGCATTAGTGATATCTGGAGTATTTAAATCATTTCCTGCACAGAAAAGTTTCATACCACCACCTGAACCAGTTGATTCAACAACAGGAGTTGGGAATTTTGTTGTAGCACCTAATTCTTCAGCTACTGCAGAAGAGAATGGATAAACAGTAGATGAACCAACGATTTTAATTTGGTCTCTAGCACTTAAAGAAACAGTAAGTGCAGCAGTTGCTAATAAAGCAATTGATGTTTTTTTGAATGTCATATTTATACCTTTAAATAAGTTTTGATGTGAAATTATATAAAGATACGATTACATTTTGGTTACTTATTTAAAGTGTAAGTGGTTATAAAAATTGAGTAATAAAAAGGTGAAGCTACTAGGACTATTATAGTCCGTTAGCTTCTATAAGTCTTGCTTGATAATCTGCTATAAGAGGATCAATGATTTCGTCAAAAACTCCATCATTCATCACATTTTCTAATCTATATAAAGTAAGGTTAATTCTATGGTCTGTAACTCTGTTTTGTGGATAGTTATATGTTCTAATTCTTCCACTTCTATCTCCAGTTCCAACTTGTTCTTTTCTGTTGGCACCTTCTGCTTCCATTTTTTCTTGCATTTGTAAATCATAAAGCCTTGCTTTTAATACTTTCATGGCTTTGTCTTTATTTTTATGTTGTGATTTTTGATCTTGGTTTGTTACAACAATTCCACTAGGGATGTGCGTAATCCTAACAGCAGAGTCAGTAGTATTAACTGATTGTCCACCACAACCACTAGATCTCATAACATCAATTTTTAAATCGTTTGGATTAATGTTGATTTCTACATCATCAACCTCTGGCATAACAGCTACTGTGATTGCAGATGTATGAACTCTTCCTTGTGATTCAGTTGCAGGTACTCTTTGTACTCTATGGGTACCACCTTCAAATTTTAATTTTGAATAAACATGGTCACCTTTAAATAAAGCTACAATCTCTTTGAACCCACCAGCTTCACTTTCACTTTGGTTCATAATCTCAACTTTCCAACCACTAACTTCTGCATATCTTAGATATGCTCTAAATAAATCACCAACAAATATTGCAGCTTCATCACCACCTGTACCTGCTCTAAGCTCCAAATAGATATTTTTTGCATCATTTGGATCTTTAGGAATCATTAGAAATTTTATATCTTCCTCTAATTGAGGTTTTAAACTTTCTAACTCTTTTAGTTCCTCTTTTGCAAGTTCACCTAATTCGTCATCATCAAGCATAAGTTTATTTTCTTCTATATCCTTTAGAACTTTTATATATTCTTTTGCTTTTGTAACTATAGGTTCAATACTTGATTGTTCTTTTGATAGATCAGTCATCTTCTTAATATTTGAAGTGATATCAGGAGAAATCAATAAATTATTAATCTCCTCATATCTATCAATAAATGGTTGTAGTTTTTCTTGTAGCATAATTGTTTATATTTATAAAAATTTAAAAACTGAAAAAATCAATTATAAAGCGTTAACTTTAACTTGTAATCTACTAACTTTTCTTGCTGCATTACCTTTTTTAAGGATACCTTTTGAAATACAGTGGTGAATATATTTGTTAGCAGCTTTCATTGCTTCGCTTGCTTTATCTTTATCAGCAGCTTCTACAGCAGCTAATACATCTTTGATTACATTTTTAATTCTTGTTTTATAGAATCTGTTTCTCTCAGTTCTAATTTTTGTTTGTTTTGCTCTTTTTTCAGCAGATTTATGATTTGCCATTCTTTTTAACCTCTTTGTAAAAAATTTAAGGATAGAATAGTATCTAAATAACTTTAAAGTAAGTTTAAAATAAGTTTAATTTAATGTAAAATTTAGTTTTCTTTATTAGAAAGGATTTTTATGAAATTGTTTGGTACTGATGGAGTTCGAGGGCTAGCAGGGGATTTCCTTGATGCTGTGACCGTACTTAGATTAGCAAAAGCTGCAGGAATTTATTTTAAAAAATTTTCTACAACTAAGAAAATTTTAGTGGGAAAAGATACAAGAAGAAGTGGTTATATGATTGAAAATGCACTAGTAAGTGGATTAACATCAGTTGGTTATGATGTGATTCAAATAGGTCCAATGCCAACTCCAGCTATTGCATATTTAACAGAATCAATGAGATGTGATGCTGGTATTATGATAAGTGCTTCCCATAATCCTTTTGAAGATAATGGAATCAAATTCTTTGATAGTCATGGGGATAAACTAAATTCAAAGTGTGAAGAAGAGATAGAAAAAATATTTAATGACGAAGAGATATTAAAAGATGGTTCAGCTATAGGGAAAGATATAGGCTCTTCAAAAAGAATCGATGATGTTATAGGTAGATATATAGTTTCTATAAAAAGCACATTTCCAAAAGATTTAACATTACAAAATCTAAGAATAGTATTAGATTGTGCAAATGGTGCTGCATATAAAGTTGCTCCTACAATTTTAGATGAATTAGGTGCAGATACAGTTGTAATAAATAATAAACCTAACGGATACAATATAAATGAAGAGTGTGGAGCACTTCATCCAAAACAGGTGGGAAAAATTGTAAAAGAGTATAGAGCTGATATTGGTATAGCTTTAGATGGAGATGCAGATAGATTAGTTGTTATTGATGAAAAAGGAAATGTAGTTGATGGAGATAAACTACTTGGTGCTTTATGTACATTTTTAAAAAATGAAGGCTCATTAAAAGGTGACGGATGTGTTGCTACAGTTATGAGTAACAAAGCTTTGGAAGATTATTTAAATTCTCATGGAATAAAATTAATAAGATCTTCGGTTGGAGACAAAAATGTATTAGAGGAGATGAAAAAAAATAATATCAATTTTGGCGGAGAACAAAGTGGGCATATTATCTTTTCTGATGTTGCAAAAACAGGAGATGGTTTAGCATCTGCTTTACAAGTTTTAGCACTTGTTTTAAGAAGTGGTAAAAAAACTAGTGAAGTTTTAAATCCATTTAGTCTATATCCTCAAATTTTAATAAACTTAAATGTTAGTGAGAAAAAACCTATTGAGAGTATCGAAGGTCTTGAGCCATTACTTGATAAATTTAGAAAAAAAGGTATCAGAGATTTGATTAGATACTCAGGTACTGAAAATAAAATTAGATTACTTTTAGAAGGAAAAGATAAAAAAGAGGTTGAAAAATCTATGAATGAATTAGTCTCTTTTATAAAAAGTGTTTTATGAGTAAGATAAAAATTAGTCTTTTAATATTTATAATAATATTTTTAGTTGATCAAGCAGTTAAATTTGGTTTTGCAAACAACGATTGGAATGTTGAAGGACCAGTGATGTCTTTGCATTTAGTATATAATAAAGGCGTTGCTTTTTCAATGTTCTCTTTTTTGCAAGAGTATTTAAAATATATCCAGCTTTTGTTAGTAGTTGCAGTATTAATTTATTTATACAAAAATCCTGAAGTTTTTAAACAATATTATATAGCGATTGGATTAGTTTTTGCTGGAGGCTTATCTAATATATTAGATAGGTTTACATATGGTGGAGTAGTAGATTATTTTTATTGGCATTATGGATTTGAATTTGCAATTTTTAATTTTGCTGATGTGATTATAGATTTGGGTGTTGTATTGATATTGTATAAGCAGTATCAAATATATAAAGAAGAGAAAAAAGAAAAAGAGTTAAAGTCTTAAATTTTTGGGACTTAAAAAAAATTTGGATATAATCCAGAAAAAATTTTTATAAGGAGGGGGTTTTAATTATACAATTATAATTATTACCAACTAAAATAATGGGTCAAACAATTACAGAAAAAATATTTAGTGAACATGTAGGACATAAAGTTTACGCTGGAGAGATTGTAAGAAGTCCAATTGATATGGTTATTGGAAATGATATTACAACTCCTATTTCTATTAGAGCATTTGAAGAGGGTGGTTTTGAAAAACTTGCTAATCCAGATGGATTTGCAATCGTTCTAGACCACTTTATCCCTGCAAAAGATATTGCAAGTGCAAATCAAGCAAAAATCTCAAGAGATTTTGCAATGAAACACAATCTTAAATACTTTTTTGATGAAAAAGATATGGGTATTGAGCATGCTCTTTTACCAGAAAAAGGTTTAGTATTACCAGGTGATGTTATTATTGGGGCTGATTCACATACATGTACACATGGTGCTTTGGGAGCATTTTCTACAGGTATGGGAAGTACAGATATCTCATTTGGTATGATTACTGGTGGAAACTGGTTTAAAGTTCCAGAGTCTATTAAAGTAGTATTCAAAGGTAAACCAGCACCATTTGTAACTGGAAAAGATTTAATTTTAGAGATTATTAGAATTTTAGGTGTTGATGGAGCTTTATATAAAACTTTAGAGTTTACAGGTGATACTATACAATATTTAACTATGGATGATAGATTCTCTTTATGTAATATGGCTATTGAAGCTGGTGCAAAAAATGGTATTGTTGCATATGATGAAGTTACGAAAGAGTTTTTAGATAGTAGAGATTCTTTAAGAGCAGAGCCAAAAATTCACTATAGTGATGAAGATGCAACATATTGTCAAGTTATTGAGATAGATGTTGATAAATTAGAGCCTGTTATTGCATATCCATTTTTACCATCAAATGGACACTCTGTATCTCAAGCTGTAACTGACAATATTAGAGTTGATCAAGTATTTATTGGAAGCTGTACAAATGGTAGATTAAGCGATTTTAAAATTGCTGCAGAGATTTTAAAAGATAAAAAAGTAGCTAGACATGTAAGATTAATCTTAACTCCAGGTACACAAAAAATCTTAAGAGATGCAACAAAACTAGGATATATCGATACTTTAGTTGATGCAGGAGCAGTTGTATCAAATCCTACATGTGGAGCATGTTTAGGAGGATATATGGGGATTCTAGGTGACAATGAAGTTTGTATTTCAACTACAAATAGAAACTTTGTAGGAAGAATGGGATCAAGAAGCTCAAAAATCTATTTAGCAAATAGTGCAGTTGCTGCAGCAAGTGCTATCTCAGGATATATAACAGATCCTAGAAGCTTATAATGGATGCAAAACAACCTTTTGATGATATTCCATGTGTAATATTATCAGGAGGTAAAAGCTCAAGAATGGGTGAAGATAAATCTCTTCTTCCCTTTGGGCAAACAAACTCTCTTATACAATTTCAATACGAAAGACTTAAACCTTATTTTAAACATATTTATATCTCATCAAAAACAGATAAGTTTGATTTTATAAAAGATAAATCTTCAATTATTTATGATAGAAGTGAAGTTTACTCTCCTATTGTAGCTTTAAAAGCAATCTTAGAACAGTTACCTTTTCAAAAGGTATTTATTATAACTGTAGATATCCCTTTTGTAAAAATAGAAACAATAACAAAACTAATAAAAGAATCAAAAGGTTTTGATATCACTGTTGCAAGAACTTTAAGAACTCATAATCTATGTGGTGTATATGATAAGTCTATCTTATTATATTTAGAACAAATGATTAAAGATGATTTTCATAAAGTTGGATATCTCATAAATAAACTAAACTCACACCTAGTAAAATTTACCGATGATATGGAGTTTTTGAATCTAAATAAGAAAGAAGAATATCAATTAGCTCAAACTATTATAAGTTCTATTTATAATTAATATTAAATAATTAAGAAATTTTTAAGTTTTGTCTTATCTCTTTTTTGCTATGCTACCGCAAAGCAAAGAAGGGAAGAAGTTTATAATGAAAAATGACGAGATTAAAAAAGCATTAGATATCATAAACCAAGAGTTAAAAGATAAAGGGATATCTAGAAGGGATGCAATAAAACTTGCTGGATTAGGTTCAGCATCATTTTTATTGGGGAATACTACAGAAGCAGAAGCTTCTACACAAGCACAAGCTAGTGAAGCGAAAGGTAAAATTCTAATTGTAGGTGGTGGTCTGGCTGGTATGTCAACTGCAGCTAGATTAACAAACACTCTTTCAAATCCAGATATCACTGTAATTGAACCAAATCCTAAATCTGTATCATATCAACCAGGAAATACATTGATTGCTTCAGGTGTATATGAAAAGTCTGATGTAATGTATGATACAAAAGATTTTATTCCAAGTGGTGTAAAAGTTATTAAAGATAAAGCTGTAGAATTTGATCCAGAAAATAATAAAGTTAAAACAGAAAGTGGACAAACTTTTGATTATGACTTTTTAATTGTGGCTGCTGGATTAAAACTAGACTTTGGAAGAATCCAAGGATTAGAAGAGATAGGTGAAGCTTATACTTTAGGTGATGCATCAAAAATTTTAAAAGTATTTGGAGATACTGGTGTATCAACTATTTATAATACTGATGGTGCAGTTGCAACTTGGAAAAATATGCAAAAATTTGTAGATGAAGCAAAATCTGGTAAAAAAGTTCAAGGGGTATTTACTCATCCAAATACTTCAATAAAATGTGGTGGTGCACCTAAAAAAATCATGTATCTAACAAACTCTAGATTAAATGAAGCAGGTGCAAGAAAAAATGCTGAGTTAACATTTTATCCAAATGGTGGAAGTATGTTTGGTGTAAAAGAATACCATGATGCTATCGTTAACCAATTTAAAGCAAGAGATATGAAGTGGCATTATAACCATAATCTAACAGCTGTAGATTTAAATAAAAAAATTGCTACATTTGATAATTTCTGGGAAGAAAAAGGTGCATATGATGCTGATTTAGAAGAGTATGCAGTAGTTAAAAAACATAAAAATGTAGAAGTTCCTTTTGACTTTTTACATATTACACCACCAATGAAAGCACCAGATGAAATTGGAAATTCTGCTATTGGTTCTTCAAAAGGTTGGGTTCCTGTAAATAAAGAAACTTTACAACATGTAAAATATAACAATATATTTGCAATAGGTGATATTGCAGCAGTTCCAATGGGAAAAACTGGGGGAAGTGTTAGAAAACAATATAAAGTATTAGTAGATAACTTAATTGCAGCAATGGAAGGTAAACCAATGACAGCAAAATATAATGGATATACTGTATGTCCACTTATTACTGATATTGGGAAAGTTATGTTAGCAGAATTTAACTGGACTAAAAAACCAACTCCATCATTCCCTCTTGATCCTACTCAAGAGAGATATATTTGGTGGTTAATGAAAGTTTATTTATTAAAACCAATGACTCAATATGGGATGTTAGCTGGACGTGCATAATAAAAAGAGCAAAAGCTCTTTTTATTATTTGGATTTAAAATGAAAGAACTTTATATTTTTATTTCGACTTTTTTAGTATTGTCACTTTTAATGCATTTTGAAAAATTTTTGTCAATGCCCATTGAACATATAAAAAACTTAACTACAGCTGGTGCATATGGGTTAGGTTCCATTCATCCTTTAGTATTTACTCTAATTATATATTTACTTCTTTGGATTCCAAGAGGAATTTATAAACTTATAAAAAAATAAGATTTTCTAGCTAATCTTTATTAAATTATTTCTAATAATTCTTTTTTAAATAAATTATTTATTTTTAAACAATCATATTTGATTACATATTATAATAATTAAAGTTAATAGTTATATAATTTTAGTATATAGATATGAAGGAGAAGCTATGATAATGCATGATAAAAATTTAATCGACGAATTTGAAAATGAATTGAAAAAAAATGGTATATCCAGAAGGGATGCTTTAAAACTTTTGGGACTTAGTGGGGCTGGATTATTTCTTAGTCCAAATGAAGCAGAAGCTTCAAAATTATATGCAAGTGATGTAAAAGCAAAAATAGTGATTGTAGGTGGTGGTTTAGCTGGAATTTCGACAGCAGCAAGACTTACAAATGCACTTTCATCTCCAGATATTACAGTCATTGAACCAAATCCAAACTCTGTTTCTTATCAACCTGGGAATACATTTATTGGAGCAGGTTTATATAAAAAAGAAGATGTAATGTACAAATTAAAAGATTTTGTACCTACTGGTGTAAAACTAATCGAAGATAAAGCTGTTGAGTTTAATCCTGAAAATAATACTTTAAAAGTTTCTAAAGGAGATACAATCTCTTATGATTTTTTAATTGTAGCTGCAGGTTTAACACTTGATTTTTCAAAAATTAAAGGCTTAGAAGAGTTAGGTGATGTATATACTCAAGATGAAAAAGAAAAAGTAGTACAAATGTTTAAAGGTACAGGGGCAAGTACAATTTATAATACAAATGCTGCCGCTATTACTTGGGAAAATATGCAAAAATCAATTGAAGAAGCAAAAAGTGGTAAAAAGTTAAATGCAGTATTTAGTCATCCAGATACAGCTATAAAATGTGGTGGAGCTCCTAAAAAAATTATGTACCTAATGGATGCAAGATTAAATGAAGCATCAAAACAAGCTAGAGAAAATGTTGATATGACATTTTATCCAAATGGAACAAAAATGTTTGGGGTAAAAGCTTATGAAGATGCTATTAAAGAGCAATATAAAGTAAGAAATATGAAATATAAATATGCTCATAATTTAGTCGAAGTTAAACTAAAAGAAAAAGTTGCAGTATTTAATCATCATTGGGAAGAAAAAGGTGCATATGATCCAGATATTGAGGATTATAATATTCTTAAAAAAAGTGAGCTTGTAGAGGTTCCATATGATTTCTTACATATTGCACCACCTATGAAAGCAGCACCAGAAATAGGAAGCTCACCTATTGGTTCAGCAAAAGGTTGGGTTCCTGTAAAAAAAGATATTTTACAACATGTAAAATATGAGAATATTTTTTCACTAGGAGATATAGCTGCAATTCCTTTAGGAAAAACAGGGGGAAGTGTAAGAAAACAATATAAAGTTTTAGTTGAAAACTTAATCTCTTTAATGGAAGGTAAAGAGATGAAAGCAAAATATGGTGGGTATACAGTATGTCCAATTATCACAGGTATTGGAACTGTTATGCTAGCTGAATTTGATTGGACTATGAAACCAACTCCTTCATTTCCTTTAGACCCTACTAAAGAAAGATATATTTGGTGGATTTTAAAAATGTACATTTTAAAACCAATGACACAATATGGAATGTTATCTGGAAGAGTTTAAAGGAGAAAAAATGTTAGTTAAAAAAATATTATCAAGTTTAGTAGTAGCAGGGTTATTAACCACAGTTTCATTAGCAAATTCTCAAAGTGCTCCTATGATGGATAAACCATCTGCAAAAGTACAAATGATGATTGATAAATTTAAATTACAAGTTGTGGATTTTAATTATGTAAGAAATGTTATTGGGAAAGGAACTAAAAAAAGTGCAAAAGCTATCTTAGTAGATGCAAGACCCAATGCAAAATTTATCAAAGGAACAATTCCAACTTCTATTAATATTCCAGATACTGATTATGATAAGTATATTGGACAGTTAAAAGATACTCCTAAAAATAAAGAGATAATAGTATTTTGTGGAGGATGGGAGTGTGGAAAATCTCCAAAAGTTGCAAATATGCTAAAAAAAGATGGTTTTACAAATGTAAAACTATATCAAGCAGGTGAACCTGAGTGGAGCAAAAAAACTTATGTAGAGGTTGATATTGCAGTTGCACGTGCTGCATATAAAAATAACAGTGCAGTTTTAATAGATGCAAGACCATATGCAAAATTTTTACAAGAAACAATCCCTGGAGCAATTGCTATACCTGATACGCAAGTAGAGGATTTAAAAGGGCGATTTCCAGTACATCAAATGGAAAAAGTTATAGTATTTTGTGGAGGATTTGAGTGCGCAAAATCACACAAAGTAGCTAAAAAAATGGTATCTATGGGATATAAAAATGTATCTGTTTTCGCTGGTGGTGTACCAGAGTGGAAAAAAGAAAAACTACCAACCACAAAAGCTTCTGGAATGATGAAAAGCGAAAAACCTAAAAAAGCAACAATGAGTAAAAATGGTTTAAAACTAGGAGTTGATGAAGGCAGTGTAGATGGTGAGTGGTTACTAAAATATATAAAAGAGGGTAATGTACCTTCATTTATTCAAATAGTTGATGTAACTAGCCCTGAAGAGTACAAAGCAGGTCATATAAAAGGTGCAATAAATATAGAAGCAGAAAAACTAAAA
>QKDL01000076.1 GCA_003252105.1 Arcobacter sp. | reverse complement strand
ATATTATTATAATTAATGATTTAGATATTTTTATTAGAATTATATTAAAACTAATTGAAATTTTAGAGAAAAAAAATAATAAAATTCTCTTTTATTTAACCCTAGCTAATGCTAAGTTTTAGTATAATTATTTTATTTATAAAAAATATTAAAGTTAAATATAAACTTTGTTTTTAGATAGTGAGTTTTTATATTATTTTTTTATTGTGTTTGGTTATAAAAAAGGATTTTATTTGATTGGAATTATTGATTACAATATGGGAAACTTAGCAAGTGTTTATAATGCTTGTCATTTATTAGATGCAAAAGCATCATTTGTAACAAATCCAGAAGACTTAAAAAATTTTGATAGAGTAATTTTACCAGGTGTTGGTGCCTTTGGTGATGCGATGGAACATCTAAATACTACTGGTATGAAAGAAGCTGTCTTAGAATATTCAAAAAGTGGTAAACCTATGTTAGGTATTTGTTTAGGTATGCAACTTTTATTTGAAAGTTCTCAAGAGTTTGGAGATCACAAAGGTCTAGGTCTTATAGATGGAGAGATTGTATTTTTTGATAAATCAAAAATGCATGAAGATACAAAAATTCCTCATATGGGATGGAATGTAATAAAAACTAAAAATGAACATACTCTATTTGAAGGATTAAAAGATCCTTATCTTTATTTTGTACATTCATACCATGCAGTAACAAGTGAAAAAAATGTAATAGGTACTACAGAATATGGATATGAGTTTGTAAGTGCAGTTCACAAAGATAATATATATGGATTTCAACCTCACCCAGAAAAATCCCACGACAATGGGTTAAAAATCTTAAAAAATTTTATGAAATTATCATAATAAGGAATAGTTATATATGGATATATTACCAGCAATTGATTTAAAAGATGGAAAAGCTGTAAGACTTAGTAAAGGTCTTATGGATAGTGCAAAAATTTACTCTGATGAACCTTGGATAGTTGCAAAAAGATTTGAAGAACTAGGGAGCAAATGGATCCATATAGTTGATTTAAACGGTGCATTTGCAGGTGAACCAGCAAACTTAGAACAAATAAAAAAAATCAGAGAAAACTGTAATTTGAAAATGGAACTTGGTGGAGGAATCAGAGATGAAAAAACTATCAAAATGTACTTAGAACTTGGAGTTGATAGATTAATTCTTGGTTCTATTGCAGTAAAAGATCCTCAATTTGTCAAAGATATGGCAGCTAAATATCCTATTGCAGTAGGCATTGATGCAATGAATGGTATGGTTGCTGTTGAGGGTTGGGCAGAAGTTAGCTCTATGGAAGCAACTACATTAGCAAAAGAGTTTGCAAATGCAGGTGTTGAAGCTATTATTTGTACTGATATTTCTAAAGATGGTATGTTGTGTGGTGTAAATGTTGAATTCACTGAATCAATTGCAATCTCTAGTGGTGTTGATACCATTGCAAGTGGTGGTGTAAAAGATATCCAGGATATCATCAATTGTAAAGAGAATGGAAAAATTTCTGGAGTGATAGTTGGAAAGGCATTTTATGAAGGGACTATCAATTTAGAAGAAGCTTTTAAAATTTTATAGCTTTATGTAGGACGTATAATTATAATTTACAAAAGGTAAGACATGAACTCTAATAAAAAAATTACCCTAATTATATTTTCAATGGTTAGTTTATTAACCTTGATTATAGTTGCACTCGTTGCAATAGGTTCTAGAGAAACTGGTTATGAAAGTGCTAAAAAAAGAGCCTATTTAACCGCCGATATTGTTAAAAATGCATTAACTTCACATATGGTAAATGGGAATATGCACCAAAGAGATGTGTTTTTAAGTTCATTAGAACAAATGCAAGAAGTAAATGAACTTTGGGTAGTAAGGTCTCCTAAGGTAAATGAACAATTTTCAACTCATTCTCCAAATGAAATACCAAGAGATGATATTGATAAAAAAGTTTTACAAACTGGTAAAGAAGAGGTTGTTGTAAAAGAAACAATACAAAAAGCCTCACTAAGAATCACCATTCCTTATACTGCATCTTCACTGGATAAACCAAACTGTTTGGGATGTCATAATGCAAAAGAGGGTGAAGTTTTAGGTGCTATATCTATTAAATTTGATATTCAAGAAGATAGATTATCAAGTATTGCTATTTTATTAAATATTATTGCAACGGTAGTTTTATTTCTAATCTTTATACTTATTTTTATTAGTAGAAAAATCAAACCTTATACAAGTTCTTTTGACTCTATTACAGAAGTTTTAAAGCAAGTACATGATGGAGATTATTCAGTAAGAGTACAAGATGGTATTCTAAAAGAGGATAAAGAAGCCTTTATGTGGTTGAATGAGATAATTGAAAAACTTGAAACAGTATTAACAGGTATTGAAAAAAATCTTACTGCCTTTGTACACAATCGTGCATCAAATGTAAATAATGACAAACTTCTAACTGCAAAAGAGATTATTGAAGATATATCTGAGATATATAACTATAAAAAAACTATTGAAACAGATTTATCTAAAGATGATATCTACTATAGACTAATTCAAGTATTTAATGAAAAACTTAAAATTAAAAGTTTTTATATATTTGAAAATGACTTACAAAAAAATGAAAGAAAAGTTATCTATGCACCACAAGGTATACAATCATCTTGTAAAATAAAAAAAGATATTAAAGAATTATGCAGAGCAGAAAGAACAAACAATGTGATTTCATCTGAAACTTTTCCTGAAATATGTAGAGTTGCTGCGTGTGATGAGTGTTCTGACTATACTTGTATTCCATTTACAATAAATGATCAAAAATCAATCACAATTCATATTTTATGTGATGATAAAACATGTCTTGACCATAACAAATATCAAATTGGTATTATTAAAAAATACCTTGAAGAGACTAAACCTATTTTAGAAAGTAGAATGCTAATGGATGTTCTTAGAGAAAGAAATCTATTAGATGGTTTAACAGGTTTATATAATAGAAAATACATTGATGAGTTTGTAGATAAAATAATGCCAAAAGAGTTAGCATTGGAATCTACTTTTGCAGTTATGTTCTTAGATATAGATTACTTTAAAATGGTAAATGATACTTATGGACACGATGCAGGTGATGCTATATTACAAAAACTAGCTAAAACAATGCAAGAGAATATAACAAACAATGAATTTATTGTAAGATTTGGTGGAGAAGAGTTCTTAATTGTTATGAAAAATCCAACAGAAGATAGTGCAAAAGAATTAGCTGAAAAAATTAATAAAGAGTTCTCAAAAATTGTATTTAATTTCAACAATGAATCGTTTAGTAAAACTGTAAGTATAGGTTATGCATTCTTTCCAACAGACACAGATCAATTCTGGAAATGTATTAAATATGCTGACTTATCATTATATGAAGCTAAAGAAACTGGAAGAAATAAAGTTATTAGATTCAATAAAGATATACTAAAAAATGGTGAAAAAGATGAGTACTAAGAGTGTGTTTAGTTCTTAGTCTAATCCTTCTTGCCCTTGCATATACCCTCTTTGATGATGGGAATATGCAAGGAGCTTTAATCTCTTTTTCCTTTGCAATAATCTTTATAATTTTACTAATCAGAAATATTATAAAAACAAAAAAACAAAAAGATAAAAACTAATTACTATCCTCTTTTACCATAGTATAGTGTAACTCCAATCCCTTAGAAGTTGCTATAAAACCATTTACATTTATAGTTCCATCATGAACCATCTTATGATGTTCTTTACAAAGAGGGATTAGATTGTATTTGTGGTTTGCATTTACATGACCTATAAAGCCATCTTTGTTTGCTCTGGCTTGCTCTTTTATATGATGAACATCATCACAAGCTCTACCACAAATTACACAAGTTGAAGCAAATAGTTCTTTATTGTATTTTGAAGTTTTTTTCTGACTTAATCTTTCTATTGCACTATAATCGTCTGTTAATTTCTTTCTTATCTCATTTGCTACAGATAAAAACTCTCTATCCATATGAAGTGATTTTGCATACTCTAAACCATACATAGATGAACCACTTCCATGTTTTAGTTTTCTATCAAAAAGAAGTTTATCTTCCTCATCTTGATACATAACAGATAGATGTAAAGAGATAATATTTTTTAGTTTTGAAATCTCTTCTATTTCTGGCAACTGATGTAGATGTGTTGCAAATAAAAATATCGCTTCAAGTTTAGAAAGTTTTAATATAGCACTTGCAACAATTGAGAGTCCACTCATAGTCTCTGTACTATGTGAAATTTCATCTCCTAAAATAAGTGATTTTTTAGTTGCTCTATTAAAAATATTTTTTAACTCCAACATCTCAACAGCAAAAGAGGATAAACCTTTTGCAATATTATCCGCTCCACTAATTCTGGTAAATACAGAATCAAAAATAGAAAACCTCATAGATTTTGCAGGCACAAAAAAACCAGCTTGTGCTAATATCACAGCTATTCCTATTGATTTCATCAAAGAAGATTTACCAGAAGAGTTTATTCCATATAACAGTATTCCATGCATTTTATTATTATACATATTTACTGGATTTGAGTTTTTTATTATCACATTATCTTTATTTTCATCTTTTGCTAAAGAAAGCTCTCCTAGAATAATATCATTTGGTACATATATACCTTGTTCCTCATTTGCTTCAATAATAGGATGCCTTAAATCTATCACTTCTAAAAAGTTTTCATCATCTTTTGTTTTTACAATTTTTGGACAAACATAGTTATATTTTTTTGAAGTTTTAATATTAGAGATTGTTAGATCAACTTCTGCTATAAACTGAACTAAATCTTCTAAAAGTGTTGCAAACTTTTTTTCAAATTCTGATAATTTTTCTTTAAAAACAAGTTTATTTAACTCTATAATTTTTCTCAAGTTATGTACATATTTATCAGATATAGAATCCGTTAAACTACAAGATATTTTTACAGTAGTTGTTTGCACTTTTATACTAAAATCTTTTAATAAAAGTAAATCATCATCAACTATTAGATGTGAATTTAGCAATTGCTCTTTTATAGAGTTATATCTATTTTTTGTCAATGAAAGATAAAATCCCTCTTTGTCTAATCTTTGAATAGAAACAAAATTTACATCATTGCTACTTAAAAATCCTAAGATATGTTTTTTTATAAGTTCAAGTTTTTCATAAAGTTTTTCATTCTCTTTATTTAATTCATCAATTTTATGATTTATCCCATCACAAACCATATTTGCTTCAACATCTTTTAACATATATTTACCAGAAACACTTAAATCAAATGTTGATTCAATAGAGTCTATAAACATCTGAAGTTGAGCCAAAGAACATGGTGGAGTTATAAACTTGTAGTTTTCCATAAAAGAAACTACCTCTTTAATACTCAATAAAGAATCATATAAATAGTTTAACTCAAAAGGGTGAAGCCTACTTAGTTTTATCCTTCTTGTAAGTCTTTCTATATCATATATATTTGCTAACTCATTTTCTATAGGTGTATGATAATCATATAGCTCTTTAGATAAAGCATACCGTCGAAGAAGCTCTTTGCTATCTTTTATAGGATGAGTAAGTCTCTCTTTTAAAAGTCTTTTTCCCATCGCTGTGGAGGTATTATTTATAAGTTTTATCAAGCTTGGATTATGGGTTGTTTCTATTATGTTTAATTGCTCTAAAGCATTATTTCCAAGATAGATATATTTACTAACATCAAGTTTTATAGGGAAAGAGAGTTTTTGTATGATATTTGAATCATGTCCAATAACAAAATCAATAAGTATAGCCAAGGCTTGTGTACTTAAAGGTGTTCTTTCCATATCAAGATGTTCTATAGCTGTAAGTAAAGATTCTATATTGAATACATTTTTAAACAACTCATTTTGGTAATTTATTTTTGGAATAAAACTTCCTATATGAAATGTTTTTAGTTTTAACTCAAGATAATCAATAACCTCTTTTTGATTTATATTTTTATCTAAAAATGTAACAACAACTTCATTTGTTTTATGCATATTCATGTAGTTGAATACTTCATCTAGTGCATAAAACTTGTCTTCACTTGTTCCATGCACCTCATTGTAATAACATTTTCCAGTTGTAACATCTATAGCAGAATATCCAACAAGATATATACCTTTTATCTGCTCAATTATTAGTGAAGTTATATTGTTTTCATCTTGGTCTATTACAAAATCAAAGTTTGTTCCTGGACTTACAACAGTATCAAGGTATCTTGTAACTTTTGGAGGTATCCCTTTTTGTCTTATTATTACTATTGTATATTTTTGTTCATTTATAATTCTTGCTAGATGTTTTTCTAAAGATATTGCAGGAACTCCTGCCATAATTGGATTCTCTTTTGAGTTTTCTAAAATAGATTTATTTTTACGTGTTAATTGTATATTTAGAAGTTCAGCTATCTCTTTAGCTTTCCCTATTTGCTCTTCATCATTGTTTACTTCATATACTTCAAAAAAAGTTCCTATTTCCATTAGAACCACAGTATTAGTACCATATTTTTCTTCAAATAGTTTTTGAAGTTTAAAATATGTTACTGTTAGAAGTGTTTTTTTATCATCTAATAATTCTTGAACTTGCTCTCTCAAACTATTTTCTTACCCCTGTCCATTCTCTTATCATAGTTCTTTGTTCTTTTGTTAAATTTGCTTCTTCATGAAACATAACATAACTTTCTAAAGGCATAGAAGCATAAACAGTTCTATATATACCTTTTAATTTTTTCTTTTTTTCCTCTTGTGTATAGTTTTCCCATGTAGAAAAGTTTAACCATGCTCGACCAGTTTTTACATGATCTGATATCACCCATGAAAAAGGTGCAACATCTGCATACCAAGGCCATTTAACCTCATTTGAGTGACAATCATAACAAGAGGTTTTAAATACACTCATTATATGTTCTGGTGCTTTTATTTCGAGTTCTTTAGCTGTAGTTTCATTTGTTTTATCTATTCTAATAAACTGAATTGCAATTAAACATATGATTGTAAAAAAAATCACTTTTTTCATAATACTAATCCATAAATAAATTATATGGTCTTTTTAATTCATCAATAAACTGATATATTGAGATATTTCTACCATATCTTTTAAACTCTTTTGAATCAAAAAAAACAATTATTGTTGGAATAGAAAATACCAAAAAACTACTTGCTATCTCTTTATACAAGTCACTTTTTATTTCATATGTTTCTATTTTCGGAAAATTTTCTAAAATAGCTTTTTCTATTTTAGGTTTCAAATCTTTACAGACAGAACAAGCCTCTCCACTAAAATATATAAGTACTGCATCTTGATTACTTATATATTCATAAATTTTTTCTTGATTAGTTATTTGTTTCATTTGCTATGTTTACAGCTTCTGTAAATTTTTCTTCTACTTTTTGTTCTTCCTCTTTGATTAATTTTTCAGTATCATTTTCTGGATTTTTATGGTCTTTTCTATTTACAAAAATATCATGTCTACTTAAACTAATCCCTTTCATATGAGAAAGAGGAAATGCAAAGGCTATACCTTTACCACTTGTTGTAATATGAAGGGTATGAATAATAGACTTTATAACTGGATTTACTAAACTTTGAGGAAGTAAAAACAACAATAAAGCGTCATTTGCTTCAAATGATGTTCTATAGTAGTTATCCATTTTACCAAGTCCCATTCCATCTGCTCTTAAGACAGTAACCCCTGGTGCACCTGCTTTATTTGCAGCTTGAATTGCATCAATTTTTTTATCTTTTGGTACGATAATAACAACTGCAGAAAAATCCATTGGTAAAGAGTGTCTTCTATCACTTCCATCAATATTAACTGTAGCCAAATCCATATTTTCTGCATCAATTAGTGCATCTCTTAGAATATTTGCAGCTTCAATCTCAGTATCTGATTTAACTCCAAGTTTTTCAGTAATAATTCCATATAACATCACTGTAATCATAGGAAAAAGTGAAGCAAATGCAATAAGACCAAATCCATCAATTAATGGACTTCTACCCTCAATATTTGTAGCAAGACCAATACCAAGTGCAGCAACAAGTGGAACAGTTACAGTTGATGTTGTAACACCACCACTATCATAAGCAATAGGAATAATATATTTTGGAGCTATCCATGTAAGTAAAATAACAACAATATATCCAACTATAATATAATAGTGAATATGCCCACCATCTACTATTCTAAATGCTCCAAGAGAAATACCAATAGCAACACCAAAAGCAACAAAAATTCTTAAAGCAAAATCGTTTATCTTACCGTCACTTATCTCTCTTGCTTTTTTTGCAATAGCCATAAGTGCAGGTTCTGCCATAGTTGTTGAAAATCCAATCGCAAAAGCAAAAGCATAAATTATCAGTACAGATTTGCCCTTTGTAAGTTGATAAGCCATAGTTTCACCAAGTGAAAATAGTCCAAGCTCTAACCCAAGAATAAATGCATATAAACCTATAATTACTAAAAAGAAACCAAAAAATACTGTTCTTAAGTTTTGAATAGGTTTTTTAAGTACTCCATATTGAAAAAATAAAATAATTGCTAAAATAGGTACAACATCTTTAAATACTGAAATTAAACCATGAATAACTGATTGAATTGTAATATCAGTTGGTACTGATACATTTGCATTTATAACGACATTTGCTACTTCTTTTGCATCAACAAGATTATATACAGCGATACCATAGATTTGTACAAAAATCATTGGAGTTAATGAAGCAAACGCAATAAGACCAAATCCATCAATTACAGGATTCCTTCCTTTTATAGAAGAAGCTAGTCCAATACCAAGTGCAGCAACAAGTGGAACAGTTACAGTAGATGTAGTAACTCCACCAAGGTCATAGGCTAAACCTATAATTTCAGGTGGTGCAAAAAAAGTTACACCAACAACTAAAATATATCCAACTATAATATAATAGTGTATTGGATGCCCTTTTATAATCCTAAATACACCTAATAAAATAGCAAAACCAACTGAACCAGCTACAACTATTCTAAGCCATGTGGCGTCTATTCTTCCACTAGAAATTGAAGCTGCTTTATCAGCAATAACTGCAAGTGCAGGTTCTGCAATAGTAGTACCAAACCCTATTAAAAATCCAAATATTAAAACCCAAATAAAAGATGGATGTTTTGCAAAATCTCTTGCTAATCCCTCTCCTACAGGGAAAATACCTATTTCCAAACCTTGTAAAAATATTGCTAAACCAACACCAACTATACCTAAACCAATTGCTGTTGATAACCAACCTTCAGGTACAGTTTGAATAATTGCCAATTGAAAAAACAAAATAACTAATACAATTGGGATTAAATCTCTAAAAGAGTCTTTTAATAATTTTAAAAAGAAATTAAACTGCATCATAAAAACTATCCAACATGCCTATAAAATTTTTCTAAATCACAATTTTTGCCGACCACAACCAAAATATCTCCTTCATCTATTTTATGATTTATACCTTTAGTATTAAAGATAAATTTATCCCCTAATTCTTTATCCATTATACCAATAAGTAATATATTATATTGCTTATGAATTGTTATATCTTTAAAAAAAACTCCATTTAACTTGGATTTTTTATTTATATAAAGTTCAGATATATTCAAATCAGATTTACTAAATAATATTTCATCTAAAACTTTCAATAATAAAGGTTTTGTCATATATCGATATATTCTTAAAGCACCTAATTCATTTGGATTTAACACTTTTGTTGCACCAGCAATTATCAATTTTTTTGCTTCTGCTTTTGTTTTAGAAGTTGTAATAATTTTTAAATTCTTATCCAAATTTCTAGCTGACAAAGTTATAAAAAGATTATTTTTATTACTCTTACTTACGCAAAATAATGAATCTACATTTTTTGATATACCTATATTTATTAGTTCATCATCATTTAATAAAGTAGATTTATATGTCTCATATCCAAGTTCTTGTGCTTCACTTATCTCTTCATCATCATAAGAAACTACTAATATTTTATATTTCTCACTAACAGCTACTGCAATTTTTGAACCTAAGGTTGTAAACCCATAAATAGCTATAGTTTTTTTCATATTTTACTCTCAAAGTCTTTAGTTAATAAATCTGTTTTTAGCTCTTTTAAAGATTGTCTATACCCTATTACAATCAAAATATCTTTCTCTTCTATTGTATAATCTAAATTAAAAGGATTAAATATAAATTCATAGTTTTTATTATTAATTACTCCTATTAAAGTCAAATTATAATCGTCAAAATTAATCAGATTTAGATTTTTTCCAATTATTCCCATCTCTTCAATAATCTCTATCTCATCAACTTCTGCAGATGTATCATCATTTAATAAAATTCCATCTACAGCTTCAAAAGCAACTGGCTGCCCAATAAACTCACTAGCTACATATGCACTTATTTGATTTGAATTTATAATAAAATCAGCACCAGCCAATTTTAATTTACTCTCTACTTCTTGATTATTTACAAGAGTGATTATTTGCATTTTTTTATTTAAAGTTCTTGCACCTAAAACAGTAGATAGATTAGTAGCATCATCTTCACTTAAAGATATTAGTGTAGTTGCACCATTACTAACTTTTTTAAGAAAATCCATATTTGTAGAATCTCCTAAAATAGCTAAGAGATTATTATCTTTTGCATCATTTAATCTAGCTTCATCATCATCAATCACTAATAATTTTTTCTTTTCTTTTTTAAGTTCATGTACTAAATATTTGCCCATAATATCATATGTACAAACTATAATAAATTCATCTAATTTTTGAACTTCATTTTCTACTCTATTTATTTTTATTGATTCCATTCTTTCTGCTAGTGCAGTTGTAACGATTGAAGTTGAAAAAGCTATTACTAAAAATCCATTTATTATTAAAATTAATGTAACAAATTTTCCCTCGGGGGTTATAGGGACAATATCTCCATATCCAACTGTTGATATAGTTATCAATGACCAATAAACAGCATCAAAATAATGATTTATGTTGTCATTTACACCACTTGGACCTTCATAAACAAAAATAATTGTTGAACCAAAAAATATAACAATACCACTTAAAATAGCTAATGTATATAATTCAAATTTTCTTTCTACAAAAATATTTAAAAATTCTTTTAATGAACTTGTATATCTAAGTATTTTAAATAATCTAAAAAGCATAAACACTCTTAAAACTCTAAGTGGTCTATATGCTGGTAAAATTGCCAATAAATCAATAATTGACATTGGTGAAAAAATAAATTCAACTTTTTCTTTAAATGCTTTTTTTAATGAACTTGATATTTTATATTTTTTAGCTAAAAAAAGAGATTCTTCATAATCATTTATAACAGTTTTTCTAACATCACTATATACCCATAATCTACCTAACCACTCAAATAAAAATATTACAATTGCAACATATTCATATGTATTAAGTATAGATACCTTAGGATGATTTACTTCATATATTAATATTCCTATTGTACTCAAAACTAGAAATATCATAAAAAAATCAAAATATTTTTTATATTTATAATGATTGTTTTCTAGTATATTTTTTGTGAAATGTTTTATTGAAGTATATGAATTTGAGGCATCGAGATGGTAAAAGGCATTTACAATTCTATTTTTCATAATATCCTATTCTAAAGAGAAAAGAATACCTCTTTTCTCCTTTTAATTATACTTGATGTTCTTGAGTTTTTGCAAGTCTCTCTTTTTGTGATAAAAATGAGTTTAATGCGCTTAAATAAGCTTTTGCAGTTGCAAGCATAGTATCAATACTTAAACCATGCCCAACAAATGCTGGTGAAGTCTCATCAAAAGATACTCTAGTAGTTACTTTTGCTAAAGCATCTTTCCCTTCAGTTACAGAGATAACCTTATAATCTTTTAACTCACCATTGTAACCTGTTAATCTATCTATAGTTTTAAAGATTGCATCCATTGTACCATTTCCAATATTTGCATCAGTCATAATCGCATCTTTGTATTTAATAGACACTGCTGCTGTTGGCACACCATTTGAACAGTCACTAATTTGTAAACCAACTAATTCATATGTTTTACTTTGATTTAATGCTTCATCTGTGATTAACATTCTCACATCATCATCAGTAACCTCTTTTTTCTTATCTGCTAAGATTTTGAATCTTTCAAATGCTGCATTTAACTCTTCATCAGTTACTTTATCAAATCCTAATTGATTGATTTTATCTCTAAATGCTGCTCTACCACTATGTTTACCTAAGATTAATGTAGAATCTTTAAATACTCCAACATCTTCAGGTTTCATAATTTCATATGTTTCTTGATGTTTTAATACACCATCTTGATGAATACCACTTTCATGAGCAAATGCATTTTTACCAACTATTGCTTTATTTTGTTGTGGTTCAACACCAGTGATAGTTGAAACTAATTTAGAAGTTGCATAGATTTCAGGAGTATTAATATTTGTATATAAATCACCAAATGCATCTTTTCTAGTTTTTATAGCCATTACTGCCTCTTCTAAAGCAGAGTTACCTGCTCTTTCACCTAAACCATTAATTGTAACTTCTATTTGTCTAGCACCATTTAAAACAGCTGCTAATGTATTTGCTGTAGATAACCCTAAATCATTATGGTTATGAACAGAGATAATTGCTCTATCACCTGCAAAATCACTTAACTCTTTTACCATTGCACCTAATTCTGTTGGTAATCTATATCCAACAGTATCTGGTAAGTTAATTGTAGTTGCCCCTGCAGCTATTACTGCATCCATAACCTCTTTCATAAAAGGAATTTCACTTCTTCCTGCATCTTCTAATGAAAACTCTACATCATCAACAAATGTTTTTGCATATTCTACGGCATGAATTGCTCTTTTAATAACTTCATCTGGAGACATTTTTAATTTGTACTGCATATGAATTGGGCTTGTTGCAATAAATGTATGAATTCTGTGCTTAGGAGCTTTTCCTACTGCTAATCCTGCTTGTTTTATATCATTTTCGATCGCCCTACTTAATGAACAAATAGATGAGTTTTTAACTACCTCTGCTATTCTGCTAACTGCATCAAAGTCACCTGGACTTGCTGCTGCAAAACCTGCTTCAATAATATCAACACCTAATTTTTCTAATTGTAAAGCAACTTTGATTTTTTCTTCTGTATTCATTGAACAACCTGGAGATTGTTCACCATCTCTTAATGTAGTATCAAATACGTAAATTCTATTTTTATCCATGTTTTGCCTTTGTAAATTGCGTTAAATTATATCTTTTTTTTAATATAAAAAAAGTAAAAATAAGTTTTTTTATGATTGTGTATATTTAAAAGTTTAAATATTAGAGTGATTTTGAAAGAAGCAGAAGAGTGTTAACACTTTTTATGAAATGGTTATTATAAAAATCAAATATTTTCATTTTACTCTCCTATTTTTTTAATTTAGTTTTGAATTATATATGTTTAAGTATTTTTTGTCAAGTAAATTTAAAATTTTTTTAGAAAAAGATTATTCTTTTTCTAATTCAACCTCATTTTCACTTGAAGGAATTATTGCTAATGTAGATTCTCCAGAATTTACTTTATCGCCAATTTTTACAACAATATCATTTGTATTATCAACAATAACACTAATTTGACCTTGTAAAAATACTCCAAATTTTTCACATTTTCTTAAATCTTGTGTTTTTGTGATATCTATAGATTTATTAAATATAGAAGAGCATAGTTTTATTGTTGCATCTTTAAACTCTATAATTGCTTTTTCATTTAACTTTTTTGCTTTGTATGAGTTTAATATCAGGTTTAAACCTCGTTTATTTGTGATTTTACAATCCCCATCTTGTACTGCTCTTAAGATATGATTATTACATAATGAAACATCAATATATATCTCTTTTTTATCATCATAAGAATCAATAGCTGTAACTATTCCTGAGATAGGAGATACAATATCACTATTATTATTGTTAAAAGAGATATCTTTATTTCTAAAAATAAATATTAAAAATAGTGTTGCTACAAAAAATAGAGTAACTAAAAAACCACACCCTATAAGTATAGAAACAATCATTGCAAAAAATGCAATCACAATAACTTTTTGTCCCTCTTTTGCTACAACACTATCAAACATATTTACTCTTTATCTTTTTTTTCTGTTTCTTCTTCTGATGAGTTTTCTACATTATTATCTTGTATTTCTTCTGTAGTTGATTCATCATCAACTTTTTCAGTTTTTTCCTCATCATTTAAAGCTTCTGTATGTAAATCTTCATCTTCAAATACAGTTCCACCATTCTCTTTGATAACTTCTCTTACTCTTTCACCAGTAATTACCTCAATTTCAAGTAACTCTTTAGTCATTTGTTCAATTGCATCTTTATTGTCTCTTAAAGATTGTAAAACTGCTTGATATCTTTCGTTTAATGTGTTTTTTACATAATCATCTAAATTTTTAGCCATTTCATCTGAAAAATCTTTTTGTGATTGCCCACCTAAAAATTGATTAGTTCTTTTTTCAAGTACCATTAAACCTGCAATATCACTCATACCATAAACAGAAGCCATAGATTTGATAATATCTGTTGCTCTTTCTAAGTCATTTCCTGCACCAGTTGAAATTTCACCTATAAAAACCTCTTCTGCTGCACGTCCACCTAAAAGAACATCTACTTCAGCTAACAATTCATGTTTTTGCATCAAGTATTTATTCTCTTCTGGTGTATTTAGTGTATATCCAAGTGCTGCCAAACCTCTTGGTACAATTGAAACTTTATTTACTTTTTTTGCACCTTTTGTAATCTCTGCAATTAAGGCATGCCCACTTTCGTGATAAGCTACAATTTTTCTCTCTTTTGGCGAGATTCTTCTTGATTTTTTCTCTAAACCAGCAATTTGTCTTTCAACGGCTTCTTTAAAGTCATCATAAGTAACCTCTTCTTTACTTGCTCTACCAGCTAAAAGTGCTGCTTCATTGATAATATTTGCTAAATCTGCACCTGCAAGTCCTGCTGTCATTCTAGCAACTTCTTCTAAATCTACATCATTTCCTAGTTTAACACCTTTGATATGTACATTTAAAATCTCTTTTCTACCTTCAAAATCTGGTTTATCAACTAATACTTGTCTATCAAACCTTCCTGGTCTAAGAAGTGCTGGGTCTAATACTTCTGGTCTATTTGTAGCAGCTAAAACTATAACTGGAGCTGATTCTGTAGAGAAACCATCCATCTCTGCAAGAAGTTGATTCAAAGTTTGTTCCCTTTCATCATTTCCACCCATAGGACCACCACTTGCCCTACTTTTACCAATAGCATCAATCTCATCAATAAAAATAATTGCTGGTGCAACTTTTTTTGCTTGTTCAAAAAGGTCTCTAACTCTACTTGCTCCAACTCCCACAAACATCTCAATAAAAGCTGAACCTGAAACAGATAAAAACTCAACATCAGCTTCACCTGCAACTGCTTTTGCTAAAAGTGTTTTACCTGTACCTGGAGGTCCTACTAATAAAACACCTTTTGGAATTTGAGCTCCAAGTTTTATATATCTGTCTGGTGCAGAAAGGAATTCAACTACCTCTTGCACTTCCTCTTTTGCTTCTTTATTTCCAGCCATATCTTCAAATTTAACTTTTGGTTTTTCTGAATTGATTAGTTTTTTAGAGCTTCCAATTCCTAGGATTCCTCCACTTCCTCCACCCATAGATTTTGTCATTCTTCTAGCTAGGAACATCCAAATTGCAAAGAAAATAAAAATTGGTAATACCCATCCAAATAAAATATCGGCTAAAAGATTCTCTTCATTAATACCACCATAAGCAATACTATTTTTTTCTAATGTAGGAATTAGTGTATCATCAGGGATAACTCTTCTTGCTGTATATGTAGTTATTTGACCACTTGCTGGTTTAGATACTGCTTTTATTTGAGTATTTCCAATACCAACATACTCTATCCTTCCAGAACTAATTAATTTTTTTAGATCTGAATATGCAACAGTCTGATTCTTAGTTTGTCCAAAAGAATTCATGGTACTATTTCCCATAGAAGAACTACTTCCTTCAGGGAATAATGCTTTAAAAACAAAGATTGTTACAATTGAAAAAATAACAAAAACTAATAAAGGATTATTGTTGAAAAAATTGTTATTATTATCCCCGTTGTTATTGTTATTATCTCTCTTTTTTTTATTTTTCATTTTAAATAAAACTCCTTTTATTTTTTAAAAACTACAGTCATCCATTCATTTTTATGAATTAATTGTAACTGTTCTAAATCATTAAATTTTTTCAAAACCTTATCTATATGTTTGTCTAAAATACCTGATATTATTAATATACCATCATCATTTAAGCATTTTTTTAAATCTTTTGCTATAAAAACCAATACATCTGCAACTATGTTTGCTATAACAACATCATACTTTTTTTCTGCATTATTTGCAGACCCCAACCATGAATGTTCATAATTGATATTATTTAATAAAAAGTTTGAAATTGTATCTTTTATACAAACTTCATCTGTATCGCAAATATCAACTTTAGCTTGTAATTTTGCCGCTGCTATTGCTAATATTCCACTTCCTGTTCCCACATCTAAAACAGTGTTATCTTTTTTTACATAATCACTAATTGCTTCAAGACAACTTGAAGTTGTTTCATGATGACCAGAACCAAATGATAAAGCAGGGTCAATTATTATATCAATTTTATTTTCATTTTTTTCAACCCATGAAGGTCTTATGAAAAATTTACCAACTTCTACAGCTTTTACTGCTTCTTGATAATGTTTAATCCAATCAATATTCTCTTTTTTTTCTAATGTTGTTTCACATTTTACATTTATTGCTTTTGCAAACTCTTTTATACCAAACTCTACATCACTTAAATCCTCTTCTGATCTTGCAATAATGCTATCTTCTAACTCTTCTATTGCATTGTCAGTAAGATTTACTAAAAGATCAGCAAAAGTATCATAATGGTCTTGTGGTTTGATAATTAATTCATAATAGTATTCAGTCAAAAATATAACCCTTTTATCACTCTAAGTATCTATATTCATAATAAATACTTATACTCTTAAAAGATTATATTTTATCTAAAAAGATATTAAAAAAAGTTTTCTATCATGTCTCTCATAATTTTTTCATCTGAGACTCGATTTATAATATCCCTAAATTCAGCAGCACCCTTGTACCCTTTAGAGTAAGAGTGTAATAGTTTTCGAAACATTATAACTCCATGTTCTCCATGGAATTTTAATACTTCATCATAGTGTTCTAAGATTATTTCTCTTTTTAAACTATCATCAATATCTTCAACACCGTGTTTTAACTGATAAAAAATCCAAGGCTTTCCAACAGCAGCACGACCAATCATTACACCATCAGCTTTTGTATGCTCTAATACTTTTTTGGCCTTATCATAGTCTGTTATATCACCATTTGCAATTACTGGAATATTTACAGCTTCTTTCATCATTTTAATTGCATCATAATCAACAGGAGCTTTATATTTACCTGCTCTTGTTCTTCCATGTACTGATACAAAATCTACCCCACAAGCTTCAACAACTTTTGCAATTTCAACTGGAATTTTTTCATTTACACCAATTCTTACTTTTGCAGTTGTATATTGTTTTTTGTTGTATTTTTTAACAGTACTTAATATCTCTTCAAGTTTTTTTAAATCCCCTAAAAGGTTTGAACCTGAACCATGATTAAAAACCTTTGGAGCTGGACAACCACAATTTAAGTCAATACCATCTATTCCATCAACCTCATTTAATAATAATACAGCATCTCTTACTAATTCTACTTTATTTCCTGCTATTTGTACTATATAAGGGTCTTCACTTGGAGATTTTTCAATCATCTTAAGAGTTTTTTGTGATTTGTACACAAGTGCATTAGATGAAATCATTTCAGATACTGTTACGTCTGCACCAAACTTTTTAACAACTGCTCTAAAAGGTAAATCTGTATATCCTGCAAGGGGAGCCAACACCATTAAGGGTTGGCTAAAGTCAATTTTTTTCGTCATATTTAATTTATATTATCACCATATCATCTAAACTATAGTGTTTTCCTGCGTCTTTTAAATCTAAAAGTGCTTTGAATGGTTTATATTCATCATCACCATATCCACTTAATAAATCTTTTAGTTTTTCAATCATTTCAAGCTCTAATAATACATAAAAATAAGCATCTAATGCTGTTTCATTTTCATTTGATAAAGTTTCAAATAGATTTAAAAGTTTATCTGGAGTTAAAATCTCTTTATAAAGTTTTGCTAATGTAATATATTCTTCTTTTGTATAGTTTAAATTTTTTGTTATTTTTAAGATCTCTTCATTTGTAAGACCAAATTCGTTGTTATCAATATCTTTTAAAAATAGTTTTAATGCCATCTCTTTATCAAGATTAACATTTGTATAAACTTTTTTTACTGTAGTCATTGATTTATTCTCTAAAACATTAAAAAATGCAGCTTTTACAACATCATCAGAGTATTGATCTACTCTTTTTAAAACATCAACTGCATAATCTACTTGCTCATTTACTTTGTTAATCAAATTTTGTTTTGCAAGTTTTGAATCAATTGATAGTTTTAAAGCTTTATCTTCTACATATTTTCCTGCTTTAATATCTTTAATTTTAGAAACTGTATCATTTAATGTTTCACTTTTTGAAGTAAAAGTATTGTCAGTTACACCAAGTTTAAACTGTTTTAATATCGAAGATAAGTTTTTATACCCTGAAGTTTTAAACTTTCTATTATCTGTTTTTTCTAAAAGCAAAGCTTTTATAACTTCGATAATACTCTCTTCATCTTTTTGGAATCCTTTAAGTTTACAGTGATTTAAAGTTCCATAAAAAAGTAAATGTAAAATAGTAAGTACAAAAAGAATTATTGTAGGAGCAATTATCCACCACATAATTGGTAAGTCTAATGAATTTCCATAAACTGCAACTTCATAGTTTCCTGGTTGAATAATATATACTACAACAGCAGTAATTATTATAAATAATAATGAAAATCCAATATATGATTTAAGTCCCACATCTAATCCTTTTTAATTTGTTTAATAATTATTGTTCTTGTTCGTGAATCTCTCTACAAGGTGTACAATATTTAGCAAAAGGTTTTGCTCTAAGTCTACCTATTGCGATTGATTCGTCACACATTTCACAAATCCCATAAGTACCTTTTTCAATTCTTTTTAAAGCATCCTCAATTTCATTTAATTCTTTGATTTGTTGATTTGCAATAATTCCCTCTTTGAAACTGTCACTTGAAACTTCTGCATAATCATACTCATCATTACATTCCGAATTCTTTAAAGAATCGATACTATCTCTACTTCCTTGGATATTTTTGTTAATAGATTCTTTCCTATCTAACAAAATTTGTTTTAACTCTTCAACCTGTTTTGAATTAGCCACATTCTACCTTTTCTAAAAAAATTTGGATATTATACTTAAAAATATCTAAATTATTTATGATATGGGTGGTTGTTTTTTATTGCTAATCCCCTGAATACTTGTTCAAGTAATACTAAAGTCACCACTTTATGAGCCATTGTCAAGGAACTGAGACTTATAATTTTATCACATTTTTGTAAAAAATCTTTCTCAAAACCAAAGGCTCCACCAATAAAAAAATTAATTTCTGCATTATTCGATATAAGCTCTGAAAACTCAAAACTATCAACTTTTTTACCTAAAACATCTAAAGCTATACAGTAACCAGTCAAATAGTTTTCATACGCTTTTGTGTATGATTCTTTTGCCTCTTTTTCACCTATAGTTTGTGCTTTTGCTATTGTTTTATTAAAAATATTATGAACTTCAACTTTTGCAAACTTTGAACACATTTTAATAAACTCTTTTGCTATTTTATCAAAATCATCATTACTTGGTTTTACAATTGCATAAATATTTATTTTCATAACTAGTTATAAAGTCCTGAACCAACTACATTAAAAGTAACATTAGTTATTTTATCATCTATTTGAACTCCACCAATAGCACAAACTGGATGTTTTGATATTTTAGCTAAATAAGGCAATTTATCCCCTAATAATGAGTCAACATCTTTTGTATTAGTTGCTTTATATGCACCTAAACCTATCATATCTATATCATAAGTATTAGCTTGTAAAATCTCTTTTTCATTATGTGTAGAGAGTCCAAAAAGTTTATTAGGATATTTTTTTCTTAAAAGTTTAAAAGCCAACTCTTCATTTTTTACTTTTAATTTTTCATTTTTCATTTGCATTAAGTCTTCTTGACCTAAATGAACTCCATTGGCATAATCAAGTAACTCAATTTTATCATTTACAATAATAGGTACATCTAAATACTTTTTTAAATATTTTAAATTTTCTATTTGAGATTCAAGTGAGTTTATCTTATCTCTATATTGAACTATCTTTACACCTAAGTTTTTAACAGTTCTAACAAAATCAATTAAATAGATATCTTTTTTAAGTAGTGTGCCATAATCGCAAAGTGCATATAAACTGTTAGCTTCAGGCTTAGAACCTAAAGCTTCTTCTAATCTAGTCATAATTAACTAGCGTTGTTGTTTTTTTGAAACATAGTTAATAAATCTGATAATGTTTTTTTCATATCATTTCTGTTAACCACCATATCAATAGAACCTTTTTCAAGTAAAAATTCTGCTCTTTGGAAACCTTCTGGTAAATCTGCACCAATAGTCTGTTTAATAACTCTTTGTCCTGCAAATCCAACTAAAGCACCTGGTTCAGCCATAATAATATCACCTAAAAAAGCAAATGAAGCTGATACTCCACCCATAGTAGGATCTGTTAATACAGAGATATAAGGTAGTTGTGATTTGTCCATCTTTTTCAGTGCTGCTGAAGTTTTTGCCATCTGCATAAGTGCAAAAGTAGATTCTTGCATTCTTGCTCCACCTGAAGCAGAAACAATAATTAAACCTTGTTCTTTTTCTATAGCTCTATCAACAGCTCTTACAATTTTTTCACCCTCAACAGAACCTAAACTTCCACCCATAAAAGCAAAATCAAATACTACAATTTGAACAGGTACACTATTTATAGTACACTCTCCACTAATCACCGAAGAGTTTCTTCCTGTTTTTTTATATGCTTCTTCAACTCTTTTTTTATAAGATTTTTTATCAACAAATTTTAATGGATCTGTAGGCTTTACATCAATATCATACTCAATAAATGAATCTCTATCAGCTAAAATCTCTAATCTTCTTTTTGCACCAATTCTCATATGAAAATTACATTTAGGACAAATATTATTTTGATTTTCAACCTCTTTAAAGAACATTAATGCTGAACACTCTGGGCATTTTACCCAGTGTGTTGGAGCATCTTGTTTCGTTGGTTGCTCTTTTTTATTGTTGTCAAATGAAATCTTACTAAATAGATTTTTTAAATCCATTCTATCTCCTTTAAAATGGTTCAACTACCTGAACCTAAAATCTACACTATAAGTTTTTTAGTTTTTCAACCTCATCAAGTTTTTCCCAAGGATAATCACTTTGTCCAACTTGTCCTCTTGAAGCTACATCTGCATAAAGAAATGTTTCTTCAGATGGCTTATCTAAACTAAATTTTTCTGTAATCCATCTTGGTGTCAAAGAGTATTCTTTCATTACAAATGCAGATAACTCATTATCATTTAATTTTGTAAATGTTCCCATCGTATCAACTGCTACTGAAGTTGGTTTTGCAACTCCAATTGCATAAGAGATTTGAACAATTGCTTTTTTAGCAAGTCCAGCTGCTACAATATTTTTTGCAATCCATCTTGCAGCGTATAATCCACTTCTATCAACTTTTGTATAATCTTTACTTGATTGTGCTCCACCACCAATAGGTGAATACCCACCAAATGAATCAACAATAAGTTTTCTTCCTGTTAAACCACTATCATGTAAACTAGAGTGATTTACATATCTTCCTGTTGGATTGATATGGATAATTGTTTCATTTTTTTTATACATATCAGTTGGAAGACCTGTATCATCAATTAATCCTTGGATCAACTCTCTAACCTCTTCTATTGGCATACCTTCAACTGAAGGAGCACTTACAACTATTGTATGTATTTTTTGAGGATTACAATTTTCAAAATTCTCTTTTGTTCCATAATCCACAGTTACTTGAGTTTTAATATCAACTCCAAGTTTATGATTATGTTTTAAAGCATAGTTATATACTTTATCACATAACATTCTAGCATAAGTGATAGCTGCTGGCATTAAATCAGCAGTTTCACTTGATGCAAAACCAAACATAATTCCTTGGTCACCTGCTCCAATCTCACCAGTTGTTTGATCAACACCTTGAGAAATATCTGGGCTTTGTTGGTTTAATAAAACTTGAACTTGAACATCATCAGGATGTAAACATTGTTCTTTTGTAAAAGCAGATTTTCCATCATAACCAATTTTTGCTAAAGCATCTTTAACAATTTTTTCATAATCTTGTTGTGATAATTGACATTGAGATTTAACCTCTCCACCAATCACAACATGTTTTCCAGCTACGAAAACCTCAGAAGCAACACGGCTGTCTTTATCTTCTATAATAAGCTTATCAACGATAGAATCAGCAATAATATCTGCACATTTATCTGGGTGCCCTGGGCTTACGACTTCACTTGTAAATAAGTAGTTTGTTTTGTTTTCCATTTTTGTTTTCCTATATTGTTTTCCATTTTTGTTTTCCATCAAATGCATACTTATTTTTTATCTTAAACTACACGAAAAAAATAAAAAATTAATATTTATTCAACAGTTACAGACTTAGCCAAATTTCTTGGCATGTCAACATCATTTCCTAATCGTATTGAAATCTCCATCGATAGAAGTTGCAATACAACTAACATTTCAAAAAACTCTAACATATAATGGTCAGTTTTTTGAAGTTTGATAAAATCATCAGCTAACTCAAAATCAAGTGGTGATATGGCACATATTGTACTATCTCTTGCACTTAATTCTTCAACATTAGATTTTATTTTATCATATAATAAATTTTGTGGCATTAAAGCTATCGTGAAAAGTTCAGGATCAGCTAATGCAATAGGTCCGTGTTTCATCTCTCCTGCTGGATAACCCTCTGCATGTAAATATGAGATTTCCTTTAATTTTAAAGCACCTTCTAATGCTAATGGGAAAAAGACATCACGTCCAATGAAGAAAAACCCGTGACCATGAAGATATCTTTTTGATAATCTTCTAGTCTTTTCATGTATCCTATCACTTACTATTAAAGTTTTAGGAACCTCTCTTAAAGCTAAAATCTCTTTATCTAAATCCTCTTTTTGAAGATGTGAGTTTAACTTTCCAATATATAAAGCTAACATCCATAAAACAACTGTTTGTGTGGAAAATGCTTTTGTTGAAGCTACACCTTTTTCAATACCAGCTCTTGTTAAAATAGTATAATCAGCAGTTCTTGTCATAGATGAGTTATCCACATTACAAATAACTAAAGATTTTAAACCAGCTTTTTTTGCCATCTTTAAAGCTTCTAAAGTATCAGCTGTTTCACCACTTTGAGATATAACTATAAAAAGTGTATCGTTTGTTAAAAGTGGCTGTTTATACCTGAACTCACTTGCTATTTCTACACTACATTTTATTTTAGCTAATCTTTCTAATAAATATGATGCTGTTAATCCTGCATGGTATGAAGTACCACAAGCACATATTTTAATCTCTCTTACCCCATCAAAAAGTGAAGGTTCAATCTCATCAAAACATATACCTTCATCTTTTAATCTTCCAAGCATACAATCACTTACAACAGTACCTTGCTCATAAATCTCTTTTTCCATAAAAAATCTAAAACCATCTTTTTGAGCAAACTGCTTAGAAGTTGGAAGATTAGACCAAGAGTAATTATCACTTAAAAACTCTATACCTTGTGCACTTGCTATTCCACCAACACCATCTTCAAGATATACTACACTTTGAGTAAATCCAATTAATGGTGCATCAGAAGAAGCAAATAAAACCTCATTTTCCTCATTTCCTTTTGCAATAATCAAAGGACTTCCATGCTTGAAGAAAAATATTTTTTCAGGATCTGCTTTCGAAATAAGTAGAATAGAAAAGGCACCTTCTAATCTTTTAATAGTATTTTCAAATGCTTTTTTTGTATCATTTAAACTATTATAATAGTTTTCAAAAAGATGTACAATAACCTCTGTATCAGTTTGAGATACAAAATTATGACCTTTTGAACTAAGCTCTTCTTTTAGCTCTTTGTAGTTTTCTATAATTCCATTATGCACTACATATGAGTATTCACCTAGATGTGGATGTGCATTTAATTCTGTTGGTTTTCCATGTGTAGCCCATCTAGTATGCCCAATACCTATTGGATATGAATCAATTGTTACTTGAGAGATTTTATTCTCAAGATTTGATAATTTTCCAAGAGCTTTAAATACTTCTATTTTATTTTGGTTTAATAAAGCTATTCCAGCAGAATCATACCCTCTGTATTCTAACTCTTTTAATCCATCCAATAAAAACTTAGTAGTATCTTTTTTTCCAATGTAGCCAACAATTCCACACATTATATAAAAACCTTTGCGTAAAAAGTGGAATATAATAGCTAAAAGGTACTAAATAGTTACTTTAAGCATTTAAATTACTCAAAAGTTTCATATGAATTTTAGTGTTTGATGCAACAATATATTTATCCTCAAACATTTTATAATCTTCACCTTTTATATTTGTAACTTTCCCACCAGCTTCTGTTAATATTAAAATTCCTGCACTAACATCCCAAGGTTTTAAATTCATCTCATAATAACCTTCATACACACCTTTTGCTACATAACATAAATCAAGTGCTGCTGAACCTAATCTTCTTAAATCTTGACATTTTGGTAAAATTGATTTGATTTTTCTTATTACATCTTCCAAATCATCTTCATTTGTCCCACTTGTATAAGGAAATCCTGTAGAGATAAGTGATTTTTGAAAATCATCCTCATTAGATACTGTAAGTTTTTTTCCATTTAAAAAACTTCCTTCTCCACTTTGGGCTGTATATAGCTCATCTAAAATAGGATTATAAACAACAGCCATATATGCTTGTTTATTTTTATAAACTCCTACAGAGATACATGTATGGGGAACTTGATTTACAAAATTTGTTGTTCCATCAATTGGGTCTATTATTATTGAATTATTAAATACAATATTATCATTATTTGATTCTTCGGCAATTATATTAAATTCTTTAAACTCTTGAGAAAACTTCTCTTTTAAAAACTCTTCAATACCAACATCATATTTAGTTACTAAATCTTTTTTTGCTTTAAAGTTTACATTTTTCTCTTCGTAATAACCTTCAATTAATATTTTTCCAGCTTCTTTGATAATCTGTATTAGTTTTTCTTTCATTTTATTCCAATTTGTTTTTAGAAATTTTAACTAAAATTAGTTACACTTCAATTAAAAAAGTTGAGTGTTGTGTTTGAATTATTAGATAATGAAGAGTTATATTTTGGTGATTGTAAAAATTGTCAAGCTAAATGTTGTGATGGTAGAGAGGGAATAATATTTTCTCAAATTTTATTAGATGAATTTGAAAATATCTATAAAAATTTCCCTATAGTATTTATATTTGGTGAACTAAACTATGCAAAACCTGTAGTTTTACTTACAAATGGGAAAACTCTATGTCCATATAATATCGATTTTAAATGTACTATTTATGAACAAAGACCAAATGTATGTAAAACTTATCCTCTTAGTGCCAACCTTGATAATCAAATCTATATAGATAAAGATTGTCCTCAAATCACTACTATAAAAGATAATACAACACCGCTTTCAAAAGATATGAAACTTTCATCTTACTTTCAAAATGATATATTTGGTATATATCAAGAAAAATATATTAAAACCCATTACGAATTTGATATATTAGAAAAAAATGATTTTAAAGAAGTAATAAATATAAACTCTATGGCTTTTTATGGCTACTTTGGCTCACATAACTCTAAATATTTAGAGTTTCATAAATCTTCATTGCTAAACTTAAATAAATACGTTTAAATATTTAAAACTAACTATTTTAATTAACATTTAATATTAAAAAGTGCTATAATTTCAGTATATAAACAATATGGAGGTGCTAATGACAAAGGATTTTCATTTTTAGTATTGTTAAAAAATAATCAAACATAGTTTGTTACAAAACAAACTTCTAAATATGTGTATTATTTAAACTTTAAAAGGTAAAGATATTTAAATCTTTACCTTTTTTTATTCTCTTTTTTGTATCAATTATATATAAGATACTATTTTGTTTCTACCCTCTCTTTTTGCTTGATAAAGATTGTTATCAAGCCTTTTTATTAAACTTTCTATATTATCATCTTGCATTATTTGAGATACTCCTAAACTAATGGTTTTATGTTTTACAATCTCAAATTCATACTCTTCTACATTTTTTCTTAACTTTTCAGCTAGATTACAAGCTCCTAAAATATCTGTATTTACACATATAATTAAAAACTCTTCCCCACCCCATCTACCTAAAACATCTATTTTTCTACAATTCTCTTTTAATATTTTTGAAACTTCAATTAAAACTTTATCACCTACTTGATGACCAAAAGTATCATTTACAGATTTAAAAAAATCTATATCTACTAATATAAGAGAAAAAATAGATTTGTTTCTTTTAAATCTATTAAATTCATTTTCTAAACTTCTATCTAATTTTATTCTATTATACAGTTGTGTTAATTTATCAGTTTCTGAGATATTTTCTATAATTTTTTTATCACTTATATCTTCACTAATTGAACTATAACTTAATATTTTGTTATTCTCAATATTCGGTAAAACAGTAGTTTTTATCCAATAAGATTCACCATTTTTCTTTCTATTTTCTATTTCACCTATCCAAACTTTTCCTTTTGATACATTATTCCATAAATCTTTACAAACTCTATTATTCATCTTTTTATTTTTTAATATTGCTAAATCATTACCTACAAGTTCATCTTTTGAAAATCCACTTATATTACATAAAGCTTTACTTACTGCAAGAATTTTTTTATTTAAATCAACAGTCATACTAATTACATACTTATCAATCATATCTACATATTTTAAATTTTCTTTATAAATTTTATTGAACTGCATATAAAGTTTAGATATTGGAACAGAAATAATCAAACTTATTGGAATAGAAATAAGCAAGGTTAATATACCTATAGTATAAGCTAAATTACGATTATTCTCAATTATTTTATTTAAATAATAGTTTTTAACTTCTAAAACTAGTTTAATCCCTTCATGATTTTTAAAATACTTATTTAATGAAACTATATAACTATTTGTGAAATCATCTTCTTGTTTGTTAGTTTCAAAATCTATTTTATAATTTGTACCTAAATATCTTGACCAGCTTTTTTTAGTATCAGGATTTAAAATAAAATAACCATCATTATCTACCAAATAAATATTAAAATGTTTGTCATTTTTTATATTATCCAATAAAGGTTTTAATTCGATGTTAACAATAAGTATCCCCATAAATTTATTATTATGAAATACTTTTGTAGATACCCTAAACGTTGGTCTAATTGGATATTCTAGTTTTTTATTTTCTATGTTTAAGTCAATATTTGAATACCAATATTCATCCATATTATTAACTGTATCTTTAAAATAATATCTGTTTGATTTATCTTGAAGCTTTGAATCTTCTACAATAAAAACTTTTTTATTATTTCTATCAATTCTTATTTTTTCTATACCATTTTTATCTAAAAATCTTAATTGGAAATAACTATTATTGTTTTGCATAGTGTTAATAAATAGATATTTCACTATATTTTTGTTGTTATTATTTGGATTATTTATATAGTCTAAAAACAACTTATTTTTATGAATAGAATTTATACTTACTTCTACTTTATTTATATAATCTTTAATTTGTGTTTTTATTCTATTAGATACAAAAAAGGATTCATCTTTTAGTTTTTCTTTCACTTCATCATATTTAACCGAGTATTGAATATAACTTGTAACTGTTGCAATAATAAAACCAAAAAAAAGAAAAAGTAAAATGTTTTTTAAATATATCAACCTGATATTTTGGAATTTCAAAATTAAACCTTATTTTTAAAAAATAATATTGTATCTATTT